>CAIJMB010000155.1 GCA_903821715.1 uncultured Flavobacteriales bacterium | reverse complement strand
GGAAACAAGTTGCTAGTAACTAGTTACTTATTATTTAACGAGACGAGCCACGCGCTATCCTGGCGCACCTCCCAGAGTCCGCGCCACGCGCGGTTCTGAAACTCGAGGTCGATCCAGTAGGCTGGAACCGCCGCTTCGTGACGGGTTCGGGTCTGGCTTGCGCCAAAATCCACTTCGCCAAGGGTGAGAAATGCCTTGAGTACCGTGGAGTCCGCACCTACCGCCTGCCACAATGCGGAATCGGCCCCGCGGACCGGCTTGCGGTGAAGTTCCGCCAGCACGCGATCGTTCGGAAAGTAGCTGCATTCAAAGTCGCGGTCCCTAAAAATGAAGGCCACGAGGAGTACGCCAAGGCCTACTCCGAAACCGTACCACAGGATACGACGTAGGAGCTTTTTCACAGCAGCAGGTCGAGGTCGGTAAAGGGCTGATCGAGGGTCTGGGCGACCGAAGCACTCGTCACTTGACCGTGGTAGAGGTACACGCCCTTGCGCCAGTGTGGCTTGGCGTGAAGTGCCTCTTCGACGCCGCCAAGATCGGCGAGTTCGCGCAAGAGGGGCGACGTCAAATTGTTCAGGGCAAAAGAGGCGGTACGCGCCACGCGGGCCGCGATGTTAGGAACCGCAAAGTGCGTCACCTCAAACTTGGTGTAGACGGGGGCGTCCCACGAGGTAACTTCACTGGTTTCGAAGCATCCGCCATGGTCGATGCTCAAGTCGACGACGACGCTGCGGGGCTTCATTCCGGCCACCATCTCTTCAGAGACGACTACAGGGGTACGGCCGTTGACAGGGCGCAGGGCACCGATCGCCACGTCGCAACGGCTCAGCGCTTTTGAGAGAATTTGAGGCTGAAGTGTGCAGGTGTAGACGTCACCGACCCGCTCGCGAAGGCGCTGAAGGCGTGTCATGGACGAATCAAACACTTTGACGGAGGCTCCGAGGGCTGAAGCCAGGCGGGCGGCGGTGGTACCGACGGTTCCGGCACCCAAAATCACAATCTCGGTGGGCGGAACTCCAGTGACCGCACCCATCGCGTAGCCCTTGCCGCCGGACCACGTGGAGAGGTACTCCATCGCGATGGTAATTGCCTGGCTGCCACCAATTTCGGCCATCGAACGCACAAAGGGAGCCCGACCCTCTTCGTCGAGAATGCTCCCGTAGCTAAATGCGGTGATGCGCTTGGCCTTCAGCGCGTCGACGAATGCGGGCGTGAGGGTTCCGGGCTGAAGTGTTGAGAAGAGGACTTGACCCTGAGCCATCAGCGGCCATTCGGCCTCGCACGGAGCCTCGACTTTAGCGAGCACTGGGCACCCAAACACGACGCGGCGGTCGGTGGTCACTTCGGCTCCGGCCTCGGCGTACTCGCGGTCGCTGTAGCGCGCGGCGGATCCGGCATTGGACTCAAGCACGACCTCGTGGCCTTGGGCGACCAGCAAGTGCACCCCCTCGGGAGTCAGAGCCACGCGGTTCTCGGCCCACGTCGATTCGAGCGGAATCCCAATGCGCAGACGCTGTGACTTGGCATCGACCATCAGGCGTTCTTCTTGGGTTTGAAACACAGGTGCGGTTTCCATGAATCCAGGGTGCGAGGGTTAGCGGTAGGTTCCTACGAAGGTAACCTTTCTGGCTCCATCCTCAAGTGCTTCAATGTACACACTCACCGCATCCGAATGCATCAATTCACCGGCCCGTTCGGGCCACTCGACCCAGCAGGGTTGGCCACTGTCGAGGTAGTCTTCGAAGCCCATGGCTGCGACCTCTGAAGGTCGATCAAGGCGATGGAGGTCAAAGTGGTATATGGGGCCGTCGGGGCCGTCGTACTCGTTGACCAGTGCAAAGGTGGGACTGCTCGCGCGGTCCGGCGACCCCATGGCGCGCAGCCAGTAGCTGATGGCCGTGGTCTTACCCGCTCCCATTTCGCCACGAAGCGCGACAACCCCCGAAAGCGCCGCCGCATGATCCGTCGCCCACTGATGCCAGTCGGCCGGATCCCTCAGAATATGCACTTCTTTCACAGTGGCAAAGGTCAGGTACGCGGGCGCAGCACCGCAAACGGGACCACTACTTCTTCGAGCGAAATTCCGCCGTGCTGGTAGCTGCCGTCAAACTTCTCGACGTGGTGGTGGTACTGGTTCTGGTACACGAAGTAGTCTTGCTCGCCGGCAAACACAACCTTGTCGCCGAGGTTGGTCGCGGGAATTCCGAGGCGTTCGGGATCAGCCACCAGGGCGACCTCCTTTTCTTTGAACTCCATTCCGCGTCCCACCTTGTAGCGCAAATTCGCTGTGAGATCTCGCCCACCCCGAATGTGGACGGGCTTTTTGACGGTGAGGGTTCCGTGGTCGGTCGTTACCACGAGTGTAACCCCGTCGTGGGCCAGGTCGTCGACCCATGCTTTGAGTGGCGAATGGTTCCACCACGAGGCCGTCAGGCTGCGAAAGCCCCGGTCGTCCTTGGCCAAGTCGCGCAGAATCACCTCGTCGGTTTTGGCGTGGCTCATGCGGTCGATGAAGTTGACCACCACCGCGACCAGGTCCTTGCCGCGCAGTTCGCGCCACTTCGACACGAAGCGCTGCTCGCTGGTCGCGTGCGTCAGCTTAGCGTAGCCCGGAGTAGCCAACCCGTTGCGGGTCGCCCAGTGCGCCAAAAAGAAGTCTTCGTTGCTGTTGCGTCCGCCCTCTGCATCAAGGACGTCGCGCACCCAGCGGTCGGGGTGGCGCTTTGCGAGTTCGGATGGCATGGCTCCGCCCAACAGCGCATTGCGCGCATACTGCGTCGCCGTAGGCAAAATGCTGGCATATACGTCGTCGGATTCGACGCGAAACTTACTCGTCATCAGCGACTGAATCTCTTGCCACTGGTCAAGGCGCAGGTTGTCAAAAACCAGAAGCACCACCTTCTCGCCTCGATCCAGCAGGGGTTTGATGCGCACGTCGAGCAGCTGGTGGCTAAATAGGCAGGGCGCCTGGTCGTCGTGCAGCAACTTCGGGTACTCTGAAGCCCACCAGCGGGTGAAGAGTCTGTTGGCCTCCTCGCGCTGGTGGTCAAGCATGGCGCGCATCGACTCGGCTTCGCCGCCGGCCAGCTCGCGGTCCCACCGAAGGAGTTCGCGGTAGACTTCGGTCCACGAATCCCAATTGTGCGCATCGGCGATGCGTTCACCCAACTCACGAAATCCTTGTTGGTAGCGGCTTGCGCTGCGCGCGCCCTGGAGCGCGCCCTGCCCGAGAATTCGGGTTAAGGTAGACAGCACCTGGCGGGGCTGCACGGGCTTGAGCAAGTAGTCGGCGAGCTGCGACCCGAGGGCGTCAGCCATGAGGCCTTCTTCTTCGCTCTTGGTGACCATCACCACAGGCAGGGCCGGCTTGAGCGCCTTGATCTGGGGCAGCACGTCGAGGCCGCTCGGACCGGGCATGTGCTCGTCCAAAAGGACGCAATCCAGAGACTCCGACCGCACCAAAACTAGGGCGTCGGCCGCGTTGGTGGCGGTGACCACTTGGATTCCGCGCCCTTCGAGGTACAGAATGTGGGGGCGAAGTGCCTCGACTTCGTCGTCAACCCATAAGATCCTCGAATTTTCCATGGTTTTGTGGTTAAGTTTGGGTATTCAAGCTATTTCTATGCCGCCCGTTCCCGCGACCAACAAGTTCAAACTTTTTAACGATCCGATCTACGGTTTTATTTCGCTGCCTTCGGAGCGAATTTTTGACCTGGTTGAGCACCCTTACGTGCAGCGACTGCGGCGCATCAGCCAACTCGGACTCAGCTACTTGGTCTACCCGGGGGCCTACCACACCCGCTTTCACCACGCGCTGGGAGCCATGCACTTGATGCAGAAAGCCATTCAGGTTCTGCGTCGAAAGGGCGTCGAAATAACTGATTCCGAAGCCGAATCGGCCCAAATCGCCATCCTGCTGCACGACGTCGGACACGGTCCGTTTAGCCATGCCTTGGAGCACACGCTGCTCGACGGTGTACATCACGAGACCGTTTCACGCCTCATTATGCGCCGGCTCAACGACGAATTCGGCGGAACCCTTGACGAGGCCATCGCCATCTTCGAGGGCAGTCACCCAAAACGCTTTCTGCACGAACTCATTTCGTCGCAGCTCGACATGGACCGCATGGACTACCTCAAGCGCGACGCCTTTTACACCGGAGTCATCGAGGGCGCCATCAACAGCGACCGCCTGCTCGAAATGCTTCACGTCGCCGACGGCCAACTCGTACTCGAGCACAAGGCCATCACGTCGATTGAAAAGTTTCTCATGAGCCGGAGCATGATGTACTGGCAGGTCTACATGCACAAAACCGTGCTGAGCGCAGAGTACATGCTCGTCGAAGTGCTACGTCGAGCTTCGCTTTTGGCCCAGAGCGGAGAAGTGCTTTTTGCCGGAACCGAACTCGCCCTACTGCTCCGCCGACGACCCAATCATGAAGAGTTCACTTCTGAACCCGAATTGCTTGAGTTGTTTACTCAATTAGACGACAGCGACATCCTTAGCGCCATCAAGCAGTGGCAGCGCCACAGCGACCCCGTGCTGAGCGCTCTCAGCCGTCGAATTATTGAGCGCAAACTTTTTCGCATCAAGTTTCTGGAACATCCCATGAGCGTCGGGGACCGCGCCCAACTTGAATCTGCGGTGGCCGTGAACATGGGGCTTACAGTAGGCGAAGCGCGGCACTTCGTTCTCGAAGGCATCGCGACAAATAAAACATATGCTTCTGATAATCAAGAAATTAAGCTACTAAAAAGAAACGGTCAAATTATTCCGTTGACGCAGGCATCAGAAATCCTTCCGCTCAGCGTTTACAGTCAAGTAATCACCAGACCCTTCGTGTGTTGGCCAAAGGAACTTCCATGGATTCACTAGGCACCAGTGCCCTGCCCGCCCGCCCCGCCTCTGAATGGGCTCAGGTGTTGGGCGGCGTCCTCGAGGGCCCTGATACGGTCGTCGAATTCGCCTGTACGCTCGAGGCCGGTGCCTCGGGCGGAATCAGCTTCCTGGCAAACCCGAGCTACCGCCGCGCTTGGGGCTTGTCGGCCGCATCCGTAGTTCTTGCAGGCCAGGATGCCGAACCACCTGCGGAATACCGCGGAAGCGTGCTTCGGGTAGCAAATCCCTACGCAGCGTGGGCCACGGTCCTCGAGAGCGGCCAACGTCATGTAGCTTGGGCGTTAGTTCGACCCGCGGGCGTCGATCCCAGTGCGGTACTTGCGCCGGGTGTCCAGCTCGCCGAAGACGTCGTGATCGGGCCGCGCAGCGTCCTCAACCCTGGTGTGGTTGTGTATCCCGGAACCGTCATCGGCGCCGACTGCATCCTGCACGCCAATGTGGTGCTGGGTTCGGACGGGTTCGGATTTGTCCCCCCCCACACAGGCTCGGCGGGATGGACCAAGATTCCGCACCTCGGCCGCGTACGCATTGGGGACGGGGTTGAATTGGGATCCGGAACCTGCGTCGACCGCGCGGTGGTGGGCGAAACCGTCATCGGCAATGGGTCTAAGCTCGACAACATGTGCCAGATTGGGCACAACGTGCGAATTGGCGCACACTGTGTGCTTGCAGGTCAGGTAGGCGTCGCCGGATCCACCGTGCTCGAAGACTACGTGGTCGTCGGAGGCCAAGCCGGAATCGCCGGCCACATCACCATCGGACGCGGCGCTCGAATTGGAGCCCAGAGCGGGGTTGCCAAATCGCTTGCCCCTGGTGCTGAGGTACTTGGCAGTCCGGCCGTCGATGCGCGGGATTTCCGCCGTTTCTTTGCAGCCCAAAAGTCAGGCAGAGATTGATTCAATACACACTCATTCAAGAGTTTAGCGCAAATGGTCGCGGGATTCACAGCGGTTCCGAATGCCATGTAGTGGTCAAGCCCGGCGATTTAGGTAGCGGATACCTACTGATTCGCAGTGATTTACACGACGAGCCGCCGGTCCTACTCCACCCTAACTTGGTGTGCGAGACTGACCGTTGCACCACGCTCAAGAAGAACAACGTCTTAGTGCACACCGCCGAGCACCTGCTTTCGGCTCTTTTTGGACTGGGAATCCTCGACGCAGAGATTCACTGTTCCGCACCCGAACTACCGATTCTGGACGGATCCGCCTTGCCTTGGGTTGAGGCCATTGAAGCCGCTGGTCGCAGCGAGGTAGGGCCCATGAGGGGCTATTCACTCCGCGCTCCGATTCGTGTCGAAGACCCCGAGACCGGCTCGTGGGCCGAGGCCAACCCGGCCACCATCCCCAGCTACCACGTCGCCCTGAGCCACGAACCCGAAGCCATTGGACCCCGTACCGCACACTTCACCTACGGAGGCGCCTACGCCACTGCAATTGCTCCGGCCAGAACCTTCACGCTGGCGAGCCACCTCTTGCCGATGATCCACCGCGGCCTCTTGCAGGGCGCTGAAGAAGGATCCGGAATCGTCGTCATCGATCGCGAACTCGAACCCTCAGACTGGACGGCCCTGGACCAATTCATCCAGCAACCTCTGGAGCGCAGCACCGAACTCGGAGCCCTACCTCTGACCCCCTTTCGCATGCCAGCAGAACCCGCTGCGCACAAAATGCTCGACGTTCTCGGAGACCTCGCCCTCATCGGCCGACCCGTTGCCGCAGAAGTTCGTATTTTTAAACCTGGTCACCGCATCAACACCCTATTGGCCCAACGCATCATGGAACAACTCGAAACCACCAACCCGGTACCCTTTTTTGATCCGAATGCGGCTCCGCTCATGGACGTCACTCAGATCATGTCCATCTTGCCACACCGCCCGCCCTTCTTGCTCGTGGACCGCATCCACCACAAGACCGAAGACGAAATTTGGGGCAGCAAGGCGGTGACCATGAACGAACCGTTCTTTCCGGGCCATTTTCCGGGCGCTCCCGTGATGCCGGGCGTTCTGCAGCTCGAGGCAATGGCTCAGGTGGGCGGAATCCTCGCGCTCAGCACGGTTCCGGACCCTGAAAACTACCTCACCTACTTTCTCAAAATGGACGAGGTGAAGTTCAAGAGCAAGGTCGGCCCTGGCGACACCCTGTACTTTCACCTCACGCTCACCCAGCCGATTCGGCGCGGAATTGTTGTGATGCGCGGAGCCGCCTACGTCGGTCAAAAACTCGTCACTGAAGGCTTGTTCACGGCCATGATCACCAAAGACAAGTAAGCCGTGATTTCACCTTTAGCCTCGATTCATCCGGACGCCAAAGTAGCAGGCAATGTCCGCGTAGACGCCTTTGCCGTGGTCGAGCACGACACGGTGCTCGGTGAGGGCACTTGGATCATGAGTGGCGGCCATGTACTCGCCGGATCCCGCCTCGGCAAAAACTGCCGCATTCACCAAGGCGCGGTAGTTGGCGGCCTACCCCAAGACCTCAAATTCAGCGGAGAATACAGCGAAGTCTTTTTGGGCGACGGCTGCATTGTGCGTGAAGGCGCCACCATCAATCGCGGAACCAAAGCCTACGGCAAAACCACCCTCGGCAAAGAATGCCTCGTCATGGCCTACGCCCACGTGGCCCACGACTGCATCATCGGAGATCAAGTGATTCTCGTCAACAACGTAGCCCTCGCGGGCCATGTCGAGATTGGCGACTGGTCCATTCTCGGTGGACTTTCGGCCGTCCACCAATTTGTCAAGATCGGCTCGCACGTGATGGTCGGCGGCGGATCCTTGGTCCGCAAAGACATTCCCCCGTTTATCACCGTAGCCCGCGAACCGCTCACCTTTGAAGGGGTCAACGCCGTCGGACTTCGCCGTCGCGGATTCAGCAACGCGCGCATCGAAGAGATCCACCATGCCTACCGATTGCTCTACCAAAGTGGGTTCAATACGACCCAAGCGGTGAGCGAAATTGAACGCGAAGTTTCCGCGAGCCCCGAGCGCACCGAACTCATCAAGTTCGTGCTCGCTTCAGACCGCGGAATCGTTCGCAAGCTGTAGCGCCATGACGGGCCTCCACTGGAACGGCATCGGCAAGCAGATTTCGGGAACCGAAATCATCCGCCCGTGGTCCGCCACGTGGTCACCTCAGGCCCGCGTCGCGGTTCTTGGAGCCAACGGATCCGGCAAAAGCACGATCATCCAACTCCTCAGCGGCCAAATGCCCCCCTCAGTGGGAAGCCTCACGTCTCCATTCATCACTGCGGATTCTTGGCCGACCCAAGTGAGCTGGACCGGTCCCAACGTACAACCGCCCTTGGAACTCAGCGGACGCGAATGGGTGGATCTTCACGGGCAACTCCGAACTTGGCGCCGCAGCCCATGGTCCTACCTCAGCGAATCCGATCCGATGTGGGCGCGCCCTCTGCGCAATCTGTCAAGCGGCCAACGCCAGCGCCTCCTGCTCGCTGTTGCCGTGTGCACAGACGCTCCCCTACTCCTTCTCGACGAGCCCTGCAACCACCTCGACGCCGAGGGCCAAGAATGGTTTGCTCACATGCTGGGCGCAGAGCTCGAGGCTCCCCAAGATGCTGCCCGAATGCTCTTCGTGGCAAGCAACCACCACGCCGTCGAAGTGCGCCACTGCCTTGAGGGCGTGACGCCGCAGGGCGATTCCGTACCTTTGCCAAAATTTTAGCGATATGGCGACTACCGCAGACATCAAGAACGGCATGTGCATCCACTTCAACCATGCGCCGTACCAGATCATCGAATTCCTTCACGTGAAGCCCGGCAAGGGCGCCGCGTTTGTGCGAACCAAGATGCGCAACCTCAACGACGGCCGCGTCCTCGAGCACACCTTCCCGAGCGGAACCAAGCTGGACGACATCAAAATTGAGTTCCGTACCTACCAGTACCTCTACAACGACCCTGACGGATACCACTTCATGAACATGGACTCGTACGAGCAGATTCCCATGCCCAAGGAGGTGATCAACGCTCCCCAGTTCCTCAAGGACGGAATGGAGTGCATGGTGATGTTCCACGCTGACGAAGACCGCCCCTTGAGTGTAGAGCTTCCGGCTACTGTAACTCTCGAGGTCACCTACACCGAGCCCGGTATGCGCGGCAACACCGCCACCAACACCCTCAAACCTGCCACGGTTGAGGGCGGAACCGAAATTCGCGTTCCCCTCTTCATCGAAAACGGCGAGCGCATCGTCATCAACACCGCAGAGGGCACCTACAAAGAGCGCGCGAAGTAATCCTTGACTCACTTCACGGAACCCGCTGGAAACCCCAGCGGGTTTTTTCGTTCCTATGGAGGGGCACCCAAATGAAAAGCCCCGCCATTTCTGGCGGGGCTTCACGTTCACGTCGAACTGCGCTACTTACTGGGCATCCCAGAAGATCGGTGCAGTATCGCTGTCGTTGTTGTAGAACGCACCGGCAGCCGTTACATTGGCGTTGTTCAAAGCGTACTCATCAACACCGTAGCTCATTCGCTTCGGAGTTACGCGGCCAGCTTCAGCAGCAACATTCATAGCAAGGTCGTACTGGCGCTGGGCAGCCCAAGCTTCGTTTCCGCGAGTAAAGAGCGAAATCCACTTTTGGGTACCAATCAAATTGCGCCAATCAGCTGCATTCCAAACTACACCGGTCTCGGCGAGGTAGGTAGCGGCATCACCTACTGATCCACCCCATGATAGGATTGATGCAGTCACGGCAGCCTCATACAGCCCCTGGGCAGTTGCATTAGGGATCGTAAAGCCACGTGAAGCAGCATCAGCCAACAAGAAGTGAACCTCTACGTGATCCAACAGCTTGTGGGGCAAGGTGGGATCCTCGAGCAGATTGCTTGGTTGAGAGAACAGCGGGTATGCAGATGCGAGTCCGTATGGAGCACCCACTACATCACCGTTGGCGTCGTTGTT
>CAIJMB010000154.1 GCA_903821715.1 uncultured Flavobacteriales bacterium | reverse complement strand
TACCAACGCCTAGCCTGGGTTTTGATTGCCCTTTTGGCGGTTCCGCATGCAGGTTTTCAGCCTGCAGCCCGAATGAGTGATGAAGTTCGCACCGTGGTCATCGACGCGGGGCACGGCGGCAAAGACCCTGGGAACCTCGGAACCCAGCGCTACAAAAAGACCGAAAAAGACGTTTCGCTCGCAGTTGCCCTCAAGGTCGAACAGTACATCAAGCAGCGCTTTCCTGGCATCAAGGTGGTGATGACGCGCCGCGACGACTCCTACCCCACCCTGCACGAACGCACCGTTATCGCCAACCGTGCCCAGGGAGACGTATTTATCTCGATTCACTGCGACGCCGCCGAAAACCGCTCGGCCTACGGCTCGTCGACCTACGTCATGGGTAAGGATCACGACGACGAAAACCGGGTCGCCATGCGCGAGAATTCCGTGATTCTGCAAGAAGACAACCTAGATGTCTACGAGGGTTTTGACCCCACCAAGCCCGAGTCGTACATCATGCTGACGATGTTTCAGTACGCCTTCATTCAGCAGAGCGTAGACCTTGCTCAAACCGTTCAAAACGCATTTCGCAACGACGTGGGCCGTAAAGACCGCGGGGTGAAGCAGCAACCGCTCTATGTCACGAGCCGCACTGCAATGCCGTCTATTCTTATCGAGCTCGGATTTTTGACCAACAGCGCTGAAGAGGATTACTTGATGACCGACGACGGCCAAGACCAAATGGCCCAGGCGATTGCGCGCTCGTTTGCCCAGTACAAAGTGCGCCGCGAAGGCGGAACTGCCGCAGAACCCGTCGTTCCACCCGCATCCAAACCTGAGGTTAGCCTGCCCGAGCCGGCGGCACAAGAGGTTCCGAAGGTTGAGGAGGCATCAAAACAAGAAACTGCGCCCGTCGCCGAGCCTTTGAAGGTAGAAGCGGTTAAAATTGAACCGCCTCAACCCGAGGTGACGTCCAGTGCGGTAGAAAATTCCGTCTATTTCACCGTGCAACTCAGTGTGAGCGGAGTATTGAAAAGTGCCAGCGAATCCCCATTTGATGCACTTAGAGGGGTATTCTATGTCAAGGACGGTCGTTTGTACCGCTATCTCTTTGGACGCTATGGCACCCGTGACGCAGCGCTCACGGCGCTACAAGACGCCCGCCAAAAAGGCTTTCCAGATGCCTTTATGGTGGCCTACCGCGGAACCGCTCGCATCACCCTCGACGAAGCCGATCAAGCCCTTAAGAAGCCGTAACTTGTACGCCTATGTTGTCTCGTGAACTCAAAGCCGGCCTCGTGGTCCTGATTGCAGGGCTGGTACTCTACTTCGGAATTTCTTATCTTAAAAATAGCAACCTGTTCAAGGAGGGAATCACGCTGTACTCCGTATACGACAAGGTCGAGGGCATCATGGGCTCACAGCCCGTAACCATCAACGGTCTGGCCGTTGGACGCATCGAAGACATCTACTTTCACCCCGACCAGTCAGGACGTGTGGTAGTCGCAATGACCATCAACACCAAGCACCCGATCACGATCACCACCTTGGCCCAAATCAAGTCCAGTGATCTTTTGGGCGCTAAAGAGATTTCGCTCGAAATCGGACCCGGAAGCGTACTCGTCGCAGACGGCGATACATTGCGCAGCTCAGTTGAAGAATCCATTGGTGACGCCATCAACAAAGAGGTCCTGCCGGTCAAAGTCAAGACCGAGAAGCTCATCGCCTCGCTCGATACCGCGATTCAAATTCTCACCGGATTTCTGAAGGGCGGAGTCGAAAGCGACTTTCGTTCTTCGTTTAGCAATGTCAACAAATCGCTGATCCACCTCAACGAAATCACCACGGAGCTCTCGACCTACATGGTCGAGAACCGTGAATCACTGGGACGGTCTACGCAAAATTTCGAACGCTTATCAAAATCACTCGCCGACAACCGCGACGAACTTGAGCGCGTGTTTGCCAACGTAGCCAATATTTCAGATTCACTCGGAAAGGCCAACGTCGGCCAAACCATGCTGGCGCTTGAGCGCACTTCAAAGAACCTCGATGTAGTCACGGGACGAATGGCCAACGGCGAAGGAACCCTTGGCAAGCTCAGCGCCCAAGATTCACTTTACAATCAAATTGACAAGACCGTGCAGTCGCTCGACCGACTGCTTCTTGATTTGCGCTACCATCCAGAGCGTTATGTTCGACTGTCGGTGTTTGGTCGCCGACCTAGCCGCGTTGAAGAAGAATGATTTCGAGTCTGATTTTTACCGCCGTACTCGCCGCAGGCGTCGCCGGCTTCACCTACCAAGTTCGCCGCCTCCGCCGCGGCTTGTCCCTCGCCCGCCCCTCAGGTCGCCACGACCGCCAGTCTGAGCGCTGGTCTACCATGGCTCGGGTCGCACTTGGCCAAGGAAAGATGGGTCCTCGCCCCCTCGCCGCCGCAATGCACCTTATCGTCTACGTGGGCTTTGTCCTCATCAACATCGAAGTCCTCGAAATTATCTTGGACGGCATCTTGGGCACCCACCGGCTGCTTCGCGAGCCGCTGGGCGGCATCTACGACGGCCTTATGAACTTCTTTGAAGTCCTCGGATTTTTGGTCATCGTGGCCTGCGTGGTGTTCTTGGCCCGCCGGCTCGGCTCAGGCCCCGACCGCCTCAAGCACCCCGACCTCGCCGGCTGGCCCCAGCGCGACGCCGTGAACATCCTCGTCATCGAAATCGTCCTTATGTCGGCGCTACTCTTGATGAATGCAGCTGAATACCAGCAGCTCGCAACCAGCGGCCAGCAGCTAGTTGCCAGCAGTCCCTGGCTGATCAGCGGCCTCTTGCTTCCCCTCTTCGGCGGCTGGAGCGCTTCGGCGCTGAGTGCCTTTGCCACGAGCATGTGGTGGCTGCACTTTGTGGGCATCTTGGCGTTCTTGAACTACCTGCCCAAGAGCAAGCACTTCCACATCATTTTGGCGTTCCCGAACGTGTGGTACAGCAAGTTGGCTCCGCGCGGACAAATCCCTTCCATGGAATCGGTTACGACCGAAATCAAGGCTATGATGGACCCGAGCTTTGTGCCGGACCCCAACGCGGTTCCGCCCGCGCGCTTCGGAGCCAAAGACGTGCACGACCTGCACTTCGCCAACCTACTCAACGCCTACAGCTGCACCGAGTGCGGTCGCTGCACCAGCGAATGCCCCGCCAACCAGACCGGTAAAAAACTATCGCCCCGCCGCATCATGATGGCGACGCGCGACCGCGTCGAAGAGGTGCTGGCCGGAGGCGATTCCGCAACCCAAAAAACACTGCTCGACGACTGGATTACCCGCGAAGAGCTGTGGGCATGCACCACCTGCAACGCGTGCGTAGAGGCCTGCCCCGTCAACATCGACCCCCTTGATATCATCCTGCAGATGCGCCAGTATCTGGTCATGGAAGAATCCGCCGCCCCGTCTACAGTCAACGTAGCGATGGGAAACATTGAAAACAATGCGGCTCCGTGGGCCTACCCCCAGGCTGACCGCGGCAATTGGATTCAATCATGATGCCGCTTCAGCACACCGTAGTCGATGGCGAAGTAGTCAGCCCAGTGCTGCCCGAACACATCAAAAACTACCTCATCGACATTGACGGAACCGTCTGCGACGATATTCCGA
This sequence comes from uncultured Flavobacteriales bacterium, assembly GCA_903821715.1. Taxonomy (GTDB): domain Bacteria; phylum Bacteroidota; class Bacteroidia; order Flavobacteriales; family Schleiferiaceae; genus TMED14. Next base: position 10,988 of record CAIJMB010000154.1, on the reverse strand, counting down.
ACGAAGAGCCCGAGCGTATGGCGACCGCCAACGTGTACCCCGACGCGCTTGAGACGATTAAAACGTGGCACGCCGAAGGGCACATCATCACCTTTTTTACGAGCCGTACCGAAGAGCACCGCGCCGTGACCGAGGAGTGGCTGGCCCGCCACGGGTTTCTTTACCACGGACTGCTGATGGGCAAGCCCCGGGGCGGCAACTACCACTGGATTGACAACCACATCGTGCGTGCCACACGCTACACCGGAACCTTCAGTCCGTTGGTGAAGCGTCCAGCCACGATTGAAGTATTTAACGACGAGCTATGAGCCTAAACGTCCCTACGATGGCCGAACTGGCCGCCCGCGGCGAAACCGCCGAAGTCCTTTTTTGGGTCGGCTGTGCCGGAAGCTTTGACGAGCGCGCCAAAAAAGTCACCAAGGCCGTGGCCAAGCTCTTGAACCAGGCCGGAGTTTCGTTTGCCGTGCTGGGTGCCGAAGAGAGCTGCACCGGCGACCCCGCGCGCCGTGCCGGAAACGAGTTCCTCTTTCAAATGCAGGCCCTGACCAACATCGAGGTGCTCAACGGCTACAGCGTTCAAAAGATCGTGGCGGCCTGCCCTCACTGCTTCAACACGCTTAAAAACGAATACCCACAGCTGGGCGGAACCTACGAGGTCTTTCACCACAGCCAGTTCATCGAGCAGCTGCTGCGCGACGGACGCCTGCGCGTCGAGGGCGGAAGCTTCAAAGGCAAGCGCATCGTTTTTCACGACCCCTGCTACCTCGGCCGCGTGAACGGCGAGTACGAGGCTCCCCGCGCACTGCTCGAGAAGCTCGACGCCGAAATCCACGAGATGAAGCGCAGCAAGAAAAACGGTTTCTGCTGCGGAGCCGGCGGCGCCCAAATTTTCAAGGAGCCGGAGCCCGGAAACGCTGAGGTGCACCACGTTCGCGCCGAAGAGGCAATCGCCACCGGTGCAGACATCATCGCAGTCGGATGCCCCTTCTGCAAGCTCATGCTGACGGACGGTGTTACCCACCACGGCAAAGAAGGCCAGGTTCAGGTCCTCGACATCGCCGAGGCTATCGCCACCGCCAACGACCTTTAGACCATGCCGCTCGTCGACTGGAACGAACTCCCTTCGGAATCGCGCTTTTGGTGCTTCGTGGCCGACCGACCTTGGACTGCCGACGAAGAGCTTCAGCTCCGTGAGGGCCTAAAATCCCTTTGCGCTAGCTGGGCCGCCCACGGAGCTCCCGTGTTTGCCGGATTCCAGCTCGTCGAACAGCGCGTCGTTGCCCTAGCCGCCGACGAAGCCCGTACCGCCGCCAGCGGATGCAGCATCGACAGCCGAATGGCTGCACTGCGCGCCCTGGGAGACCAATTTGGAATCGACTGGCTCGGACGAATGCACGTCTACGTCGACCGCGGTCAAGGTTGGGAACGACTCAAAATCAGCGAAGCACGCCAAGCCCAAGGACGATTCCTAGACAGTGTCGCCACCATCAAAAGAGACTGGATGCCGATCCGCCCCATCGAGGGCTCTTGGCTCACGCCCGCAGCCAGCAACTAGCTGCTAGCTACTTGCTTTGCAAGAAAGCCTTCGTGGCTTCCTGCTCAATCGGGTAGGTAAAGGGGATGTGCGCGAGTTCCGCCTTGGAGACCCACACTGCGCGCTCGCCCTCTTCGTCGGGTACCGCAACCGCGCTGTGCGTCGCAAACGACATAGGCCCCACTGCAGTGACGCGGTAAAAGAAGCTAAAGACCTGCACTTCAGGATCAAATGCTGAGACCACTGAGAATTCATTGAAAAAGACCAGTTCTCCGACCGCTACGTCTAGCTGAAGTTCCTCCTGAAACTCGCGCACCAGGGCTTCGTGAATGCCTTCGCCCCATTCGACCCCGCCGCCAGGGTACTTGACGAGGGGTATACCGCGGAAGCGTTCGGCGCTCACCAGCACTCGCCCTTGGGCATCCTCCAGAAATCCGTACACGCGGACTGTGCGCTTGCTCATGGGGTCAAAGGTCGTACGACGCGCAGCATTTCGCGCTTTCCGGGTGGCCCTTTGGGGCGATCAACATGCCAACCACGCGCTGCCAGGGCCCTGCGAACCACGCCTTGAGCGCAGTAGGTGACCCAAACTCCTCCCGGGCGAAGCAGGTCGAGCCAGCGGTGCAGCATGGCTTCGGTCCAAAATTCGCGCTGCACGCCGGGGCCAAAGGCGTCGTAGTACACAAGGTCGAATTCCGCCATAGGGAGCGGGGATTGAAGCGTAACGGGTTCGGTGTGCAGCGTTAGCCCCGCCAACCACGTCTGCTCGGCGGAAGTCCAGCCCATTCGGTCGGCATAGGCGGCTCGTTCGTGGTCAGGCAGCGGGTAAGCCTCCCAGGCCTCGTAGTGCAGGTCAAGGCCTTCTTGAGCGGCCCAGCGGCGGGTGAGAATGGCGTTGAGGCCAGTTCCGAGACCCATTTCGGCGACCCGAACGTGCGTTGCGTGGGGATGCGCGCTTCGCCATGCAAAAAACCCTTCGGAGCCAAAGACATGCTGGGCTTCGCGAAGGGCTCCGTAGCGGGAATGAAATTCAGCCCCAAATTCGGGGTGAACCGCGGACCACGAACCGTCAGCCGTGGCCTTGAGCACTACTGCTCGACTTTGATTCCGCGGATGCGGTCCAAGGGACCAGGGCAATGCTGCTGGTGGCAGGATTCGCAGGTTGCGATCACCGTGTTAAACGCTTCAATTTGCGCTTCACGGTTGCCCTGCTGGCGCAGCGCGTCCGCCAAGGCATCGAGGTTGCTGAGGTAGGCCTCCGCAAAACCCGGAAAGCTCTCTTTGATCTCCTCGGGCTTGGTCGGATCTGCTGTTTTGATGGGCTCGTGCGCCGCGCGGAGCGATTCTACGTCAGCGAGCGTGAGGGTTCCGGCTTGGGCCTTGGCTTTGAGAGACTCCATGTCGGCAGTCATCTCACGCATCGTCGCGGCGAGGGCACTGGGCTCAACTACACGAGGGCTGCGCTTCGGCTGAGAAGGCTCTTGCTGGCAGGCCACTAGAGCGAAAAGTAGGCCGACTGCAGCCAGTTTATTCATGGTCGTGGCCCTCATTGTCGTGGGCAACTTCTTTGGCCGCTGGCTCGCCTTCAACCACTTCTTTTTGCGGAAGCGCTACTCCCGAAGCCATCACGGTGAGGCGTACCTCAGGCTTCGTGATCGCAACGACCACGCTGTCGGGCTCGTTGGCATCGCGAGCCTGCTCCTGAAGCCACTCGATGCTCAACTCCTGCTTCTTAACGGCTCCACCAATCGTGGCCATTTCGCCGCTAGCATCCATCGGAACAAAAAATCCGTAGTCCTTAAACCGAACCAATGCGGTGGTGGTCGAATCTAGCTGCACCTCCATCCAGCAACCTTTCGTCTGGCACACGGCCTGAATGGGCGCTTGAAACGTAACCCAGATGGAATCGCTGGTTTCCAATTGCTTGAGCACTTCTTCACCCGTCAGTACCGGGGTGCCGATGGCGGCGGAATCTCCAAAGTAGTCGTACACGACGACCTCTTCGGCCGGAGTTTGTGCACAAGATGCAAGCAGCACTACAGCTGCAGAAAGGGCGATAAATGAACGCATAAGAAACGGTTTTACCCTGCAAAAATACGTACCTTTGCGGCGCTTTGGCGCGGACGTCAAGCACAACCCTTTATTGCCCATGAAGATTATCCGCACCACCCAATCCCGACTCAGTCAAGTTGACTTTGCGAACCTAGGTTTTGGTTCAGGATTGGCTGACCACGCGTTTTACGCTGAATTCGTCAACGGAAGTTGGGACGAAGGTCGCGTTGAACCCTACGGCCCCCTCAAACAGGGTTTGGCCCTACACGCCCTTCACTACGGTCAAGCGGTATTCGAAGGCCAGAAGGCCTACCGCCAAGCCGACGGCGGAATCGCCATATTCCGCCCCCTTGAAAATGCCAAGCGCCTCAACCGAAGCGGTTCGCGCATGATGATTCCCGAGCTCCCCGAGGACCTCTTCATTAATGGCCTCGACGCCCTGATTGCGGTGGACCAAGAATGGGTTCCGCGCGGCGCGAACGAATCGCTCTACCTGCGCCCATTTTTGTTTGGCAGCAGCGAGTTCATCACCGCCCGCCCATCTGAAGAGTACACCTTTGGTATCGTAACGAGCCCCTCAGGCGAGCTGTACACCAAGCCCGTACGCGTGAAGGTCGAGCGCCAGTTTACCCGCGCCACTTCGGGCGGAGTCGGATTCGCCAAAGCAGCCGGCAACTACGGCGGAGCCTTCTTGGCCACCCGCGAGGCGGTCAAGCAGGGCTTCCAGCAAGTCCTCTGGACTGACCACCACAACCACGAGTACTTTGAAGAGGCCGGAACAATGAACGTCGCCTTCGTCGTGCGCGGAACCCTCATCACCCCCGCCCTCAGCGACCGCATCCTTGCGGGCATCACCCGTGATTCCATCCTCACGCTTTGCCGTGAATGGGGAATTCCCGTCGAGGAGCGCGCCATCTCAGTAGCCGAAATCGTCGACGCCGCCAAGGCGGGCGAGCTCAACGAGGCATTCGGAATGGGCACCGCCGCGGTGGTTAGCCCCATCGAAGCCTTCGGAATGGAGGATCAACTCCACCTCGTTCCCGTACCCACCGACGGCATCGCCGCCCGCGTGCGCGCGGCTCTGGCCGACATTCGCTACGGACGTGCTGAAGATCGCCACGGTTGGATGCACCACATCAAGCTCTAGTAGCTTTTTAGCAAGGTTGGCTGAGATTGGCTCGTTAGCCTTTCGCCAGCCTTTTTTATGGGGCACAGTCTGCGCTTCCGTGCTGATTTGTGATTGGGTTCCTAAACGGTACAAAAAGCCAACGAGCCAACCTCGCCAACAAGCCAACGAGCCAACCTCGCCAACGAGCCAACCTCGCCAACGAGCCAACCTCGCCAACCTCGCCAACGAGCTAACCTCGCCAACGAGCTAACCTCGCCAACCTCGCCAGCAAGCTACATCCCCAGCCGCTTCTGCACCATCACCTCAACCGCCTGGCAAAGGGTGAGCGGGTCTTGGGCGCGCCACGACATGGCTCTGAAGCGCGGGCCTGACCAGATGTAGCGACCGAGACGTGCGCGGGCGACTTCGTCGGCGACGTGGTCGCGAAAGTTGAGACCGACAATCCATCCGCCCTCTTCTTCGACTTCTTCGGCCCATTCGGCATAGTAGTCAGGGTCTTCAGCGTGAAAATTGAGCAGGTTGTCGCCCACAATGACAAAGCGCACAATGCCTTCGGCCATGAGCGGATCCGCCACGCGGCGCTTGAATTCCATGACATCGTTGTGCAGGGCATCGTTCCATTCGCCGAGCAGCTCAATGACCGCACAACCCTCGGCGTAGTCGACAAAGAGCACCTTGACAAAGAGCGTTTCGCAGCCGATGTCGTCCCAGTCGGGGTGAATGACGAAGTCGTACATCTGGTGGTAGGCTCCGTTTACCGGGGCGCCTTGGTCGAGAAAAAACGGACTGCGCGGATCGTCGGCCGCGATGTATCGAGTGCGCCACGCGCTGTGGGGTTGAAGCGAATGCATGTCCGTGTGAACTGAGGCGCTAAGATCGCGTTGAGAAGGTATGATTTACTGCGTTACCGGTGGAAGCGGCCTCGTTGGCCGAGCTGTTCAAAAAGAGCTTGAAGCTCAAGGACATGAAGTTCGCATTTTGACGCGGACGCCGCGCAAACCCGGCGAATTTGCGTGGAACCCAAGCGCGTTCATCGTCGATCCTGAGGCCCTTCTTGGGGTCAATGGGATAATCCACCTCGCGGGAGCCTCCGTTTCAGAGCGATGGACCAAGTCCCACAAACGCGCTATTATGGAAAGCCGCATCCAGGGCGCCGAAACCCTCTTTCGTGCCATCGAAGCGATGGACCAGCGCCCTGAGGTCATGGTCAGCGCCTCGGCAGTGGGAATCTACCCCAACAGCCTCGACCGCGTCTACAGTGAGCGCGACGCTGGCGCAGTGGGTTTTTTGGGCGACGTCGTGCGCGCCTGGGAATCCCAAGCCGACCGATTCGCTGACCTTGGATTGAGGGTGGCAAAACTCCGCATCGGAATCGTACTTGGCCACGGCGGCGGCGTCTTGGGCACCTTGCTCCCGGTGTTTCGCCTCGGACTCGGAAGCGCCTTGGGCGACGGCAAGCACTGGATGCCGTGGATTCATGTCGACGACTTGGCACGCATGGTGGCTCGCCTCGCTACGGATTCCGCATTGGACGGAGTGTGGAACGGCGTCGGCCCCGAATCCTCGACGAACAAAAACTTTAGCCTGACACTTGCCAAGGTGCTCAAAAAGCCATTTTGGGCTCCTGCGCCGCCCGCCTGGGCCCTGCGACTTGCACTGGGTGAGATGGCGCAAATTGCGCTGATGAGTACCCACTGTTCCGCCCAAAAATGGAAGGACCGGGGCTTCGAATACCAGTTCAACGAACTCGACGCTGCCCTTAAGAATCTAGTCGGCTAGTATCTTCGCGGCATGTACCGCGCTGAATTTCGCATTCCAAAGGCCTTTTTGTGGATTATTGGCATCACCGGGGTTTCGACCCTCGTCATGATGGTGGCCGTGGGCAGCCAGTCGGGATTCGAAGCCGAAATGGTAGGCGCCCTCATCGGAATTACCTTCATTCAGGTATTTACGGGATGGCTCCTCATGCGTCCGTGCCGCATCACGGTTTCGCCAAGCGGAATCGACATCAGCTACCGCCCCTTCAACATCGGACCCAAGCATGTCGCGTGGAGCGAGGTGGCCAAGGTGTACCATGCCAAAGTTGATCCGATGGGCGATTTTATGGGCTACGGAGTGCGAATGAAAGGCTGGAAGCGCGAACAGCGCGTCATTGCCTACGCATTTGAAGAAGGGCGCTACGCCTTTTTTCTGCGCCACAACGCGCCGACGTTTGCATTCCAAATCACGGATTCCGAGCGTTGGAACGAGGTGCTCAACGGTCTTGAAGCGCGCGGAATCGAAATCGAACGCTAAATCCCGGCCTCGCCAAAGAACTGCTTGGCGTAGAGGTTGGCATAGGTTCCGCCTTGGGCAAGCAACTCGGTATGCGTCCCCTGTTCGACCACACGACCCTGCTCGAGTACCGCGATTCGGTCGGCATGCTGCACGGTCGCCAAGCGGTGGGCCACCACGACAGACGTGCGCCCCTTAGTGATGCGTTCGGTGGCCTTCTGAATCCAGGCTTCGGACTGGGAATCCACCGACGACGTGGCCTCGTCGAGAATCAAAATGTCGGGGTTGGCCAAGTACGCCCGCAAAAAGGCGAGTAGCTGGCGCTGGCCGGTAGAAAGCATTCCGCCGCGCTCCTTGACGTCGTAGTCCAGGCCTCCGGGCAGTGATTCGAGGAACTCTTTAATCCCCATCGCTTCTGCAGCAGTCCAGATTTCAGCGTCGGGTATAGGGCGGTACAAGGTTACGTTGTTGCGCACGGAATCGCTGAACAAAAACACATCCTGCTGCACAAGCGCAAGTCGGCTGCGCAGCGATTCATAATCCCAGTCCGCTACCGAAACACCATCCACATTGACCGAGCCGGACTCAGGATGGTAGAGGCCTGCCAAGAGCCCAATGAGTGTGGACTTTCCGCTGCCCGTTGACCCCACTAAGGCAAGCATTTCACCCGGTTGTGCCGACAGGGTAACACCGTGCAGCACAGGTTGGTCCTCGACGTAGCGAAAGTGGACGTCGCGAAATTCCACGGATCCCTTTAGGGCGCTGGCACGATGGGTTCCGGGTTGCTCCAGTTGGTCTTCGCGCTCAATCAACTTCAGTACCCGATCGCTCGCCACCATACCCATTTGAAGCGTGTTGAACCGGTCGGCCAACTGGCGCAAGGGGCGGTACAGCATGTTAATAAAGAGGATCAGGGCAGTAAGATCGCCAATGCTCACGCTGCCTGGAGTCACCAGCGAACGCCAGCCTCCGTACCAAATGGCCAAGCCGATTGAGAGCGCCGAAAGCATCTCGATGATCGGAAAAAACAGCGAAAAGTACCAAATACTCTTGATGTTGGCGTCGCGGTGGCGCGTATTGATTTCGTTGAAACGGCGTGCTTCTTCGCCTTCGCGACCGAACAACTGGACGACGGCCATTCCGGTGAGGCGTTCTTGAACAAACGAATTGAGGGCTGCAACCTGATTGCGAACGTCGGTGAAGGCTCCTTTAATGCTGCGCTGAAACCAGCGCGTGGCCAGAAATAAAATCGGAACCACCGACAAACTCACCGCGACCATTCCGGGATCAAAGAGCAGAAACATGGCAATCAGCATCACCGCAATCTTGAACAAATCCCCAAAAATCACCAGCAAGCCCTCGGCAAAGATGTCTGCCATGGTCTCGACGTCGCTCACCGTGCGCGTCACCAACTGCCCGACCGGGGTACGGTCAAAAAACGAAGCCTTAAACTTGAGGAGCTGCCCAAAGAGCTGAACCCGAACGTCCCGAATCACCTTTTGACCCAGCTCGTTGGTTGCGAGTACAAAAAACCAGGTTCCGAGGCCCTCAAGCACCAAAGTGAGCATCAAACCTGCGATCGCCCAGTGCATCATGGCGGCATCGCCCTGCTCGACCGCAAAATCCACTGCCCGCTGAACGAGATAGGGCCTCAGGGTTGTAACCCCGCCGAGTACCACACTTAAGCTGGCGGCCGACCACAGCAGGGCCCGGTGCGGACGCGCGTACCGAAGCACGCGGCGCAGTACGGCCCAGTCAAAGGCCTTTCCGCTAACGCTTGGTGATGAAGTCTGGGGTTTCTCGGCCATTAAAGAGGGGTGCGGCATAGCCCGCGCCCGCAAAGGTAAGCCCTTGAGCGGGGGCCGACGGGCCGGATTCCGTCCTTTTTTGGCTTTGGCGAAGGCGGTCCCATTGCTCCAAGCCTCGATCTGCAGCGGCGTGCTCGACCATGGTACCAACGAGGGCCCGAACCATGTTGCGCAAGAACCTCGTCCCTTCAATCTCGAATACCCATTGATCGGAATCTCGCACCCATCGCGCGTGCCGAATCGTGCACATTCCGTTGGTTTCTGCGCTTCCGCTGCGCTCAAATGCCCCAAAGTGGTGCTCCCCCAACAGGCTTGCGGCCATTTCGTCCAAAAGCTGCTCGTTCAGCGGGCGTTCGTAGGCCCACGCCGTGTCGCGCCCAAACGCCGACTTCGTCCGCTGAATGCTGTATCGGTAGCCCCTACCCTGAGCACTGAACCGCGCATGAAATTCGTCAGGAGCCGGAATCGCCTCAAACAGCACGAGGTCGTCGGGCAAAAAGCGGTTGATCCGAAAAACCAGCTCGTCGAGGTCCAGAGCTGAAGGGCAGTCCACATGCGCCACATAATTGGACGCATGAACTCCCGCGTCCGTGCGGCCGGCGCCTACGACTTCGACGGGGCTCCGCATCCATGTGGACAACGTCGATTCGAGGACACCTTGTACCGTACGGCCGGTGGGCTGGCGCTGCCAACCTAAAAATTCCGCGCCGTGGTACGCCAAGCGCAGTACATAGCGGTGAGTGAACGAACTTTGACCGGACATGATTGCCAAAGGTAGCGCCCTCAAGATTCTCTTGCTTTCAGACACGCACGGCCACTTGGACGAGCGCATTCTCGCGCACGCGGCCGAGGCCGACGAAATTTGGCATGCCGGAGACGTCGGATCGCTCGACGTGGTCGACCGACTGCAGTCACTGGGCAAAACCGTCCGTGGAGTCTACGGCAACATCGACGACGCCCAACTTCGCCGCAATTGGCCTCAGGACCAGCGATTTAGCATTCAGGGTCTCAGGTTTTGGATTACCCACATCGCGGGTCCTGCCGGACGCCTCCCCACCGCAATCAAAAACAGCCTTCGCGCCGAGCCGGCGGACGTACTCATTTGCGGGCATTCGCACATTCTACAAGTTGGCCGTGACCCTTCAGGCGTCATGTGCATAAACCCCGGAGCCTGCGGCGTGCACGGGTTTCACAAGGTGCGCACCATGTTGCGCTTCACCATTGAAGCGGGTCAGATCAGCGACCTCGCAGTCATCGAGCTCGGAGCGCGGGGCGCCCTAAAGCCCTAACTACTTCTTCTTTTTGGGGCGGAACCGGTCCGCTTCGCGCACCTTGGCTTCGTCAGCCTGAATAGCTCGATTCGCCATAGACGCAAACACCACCGCGACCAACGGAAGCGCGAGCGACCAAGAATTCTCGGCACCCGCCGTGCCGTTGAGCACCGGAATCAGGTACACCGCTTCGAGGGCAAATGCAGCGAGAATTCCGATTCGGTTCACCACAAACTGGCGCTGACGGTACTTAAAGTAGGTCGTGTTGGCGGTGAACAGCGCCACCCCGAGGCCAGCGAGCAGCGACGACCATTCGGTGGGGTTGGCGGCTCCGACCGCAAAGAGACTGACGGCCGCCAGGGCCATGTACAAGGTTTGAATTCGTTGCCACATAATGTGCAAAGGTCTTGCATAAGTTCCGTTCGCGTATATTTGCCTCAGTGAAGGGCCAACTTTGCGCCCAATTTCAATCCCACTTTACTGTTTTTTAGTTCCTTACACCCTTATTGGTATGGCGTCAATGCCTGATCTCTCGGATCGCAAACTTCCCGAGCTCAAAGAATTAGCGGAATCATTAGGCATTCCAAAAGCGCGCTACCTGCGCAAGCCTGAACTTATTGAAGCCATTCAAGGTCAATCCTCTTCTGCTCCGGCAGAAGCCGCTCCTGCCTCCGACTCAACTGCACCGCGCCGCCGAGGCCGTCCTGCAGGGTCAGGCAATGGACCTGAGGGTGAATCACTCCGTGATGGTTCCGAAGACCGCGGACCCCGCGAACCCCGCGAGCCCCGCGGAGATCGTCAACCACGTGACGACCGCGGACCCCGTGAGCCACGAGACGACCGTGGACCCCGTGACGACCGCGGCCCCCGTGAGCCCCGAGACGACCGCCAGCCCCGCGACGACCGTGGACCTCGCGACG
>CAIJMB010000153.1 GCA_903821715.1 uncultured Flavobacteriales bacterium | reverse complement strand
TGCTGAAGAGCTCCTGCTCAAATCCCATGATCCAGGTAATTGAAAGCAGCATAATCACTCGAAAAACGAGAGCTAATGCAATACCCAACGTGCGTGCCTTTTTGCGAATTTCTTCAGGCAGCTTGTTGGTGAGAATACTGATAAAAATGATGTTGTCGATTCCGAGGACTACCTCAAGGAATGCGAGCGTCAAAAAGGCAAGGGCGAGTTCCACGCACCAAAGGTAGTTAGTGGTGGATCACGATCGGCACGCGCCGCAGATCGTTCATAGATTCCCATTCAATCCAGTACATACCCTCGGGCAATTGCGGAACCTCAATACGCGCATCCTGGATGAGACTTCGAGCGACGAGGCGTCCGTCCGCGGCGTACCATTGAACCTTTGAAACGGGAACGGCGGATGCACCGAGCCATTGAAGCTGAGTTCCAGGTGATGCCGGGTTAGGTACCCACATTCCTCCATTTTGCCATTCCACTTCGCCCAATTCGCGAAGGCTGCGTATGATCGTGTCGCTCGTTCCGCAGGCACTGTTGACAATGAGTCGCACCGAATATCCAAGCTGAGCCACGGCATAGGTATAGTTGCGGATGGGGCCACCTGTCCCGGCATTTCCATCGCCCCAAGTCCACTGGTAGCTGACCGCGTCGAGCGAAGCCGAAGCATCAAACTCCATTGTCATTCCATTGCCGTTGGACACGAGGACTCTAAATGTGAAGTCTGCAGTTGGCTTGGAGCAAACTGTTACCGTTAACGCCTGGGTAAAGGTGTTGCCGCAGAGATCAGTGGCTGTGAGGATTACGGTGTACGTACCACCACCCGCGTAGGTATAGGTCGGATTCGCTCCAGAACCGGTCCCTCCGTCCCCAAAAGTCCAAGTTATGCTCGTGAATTGAGCAGGGTCAGCGGGACCAGTAAACGTCACGGCATATCCATTGGCGCTGTAATTCAGTGCGCCTACAGTGCCCGTACAAGCATTAATTTGCTGTACTAGCGTGTCGGACTGAGCACAATTGTCCGTGATGATGAGCTGAACGGTGTAGGCTCCAAAGGTCGCGTAGGTATGCGATGGGCTTACACCCGTTCCGGTAGTTCCGTCTCCGAAATCCCAGTTGTACGCAGCAACAGCGCCAAATGATGTCGAAGCATTGAAACTAAATGTTAATCCGGTAGTCGTCCACGTGAACGCTGCCGAAGGGGTTGGGCAAGGATTCGAACAGTAGGTGGTAGCACTGAACTTGATTCCGGTAGTCAAGCTCGCCCCCCCCGTAGCCTCGCTATGGAGAAGTGTTCCACTTGCATCGCGCAATGTCCATCCGCACTCGTCGGACCACACTCCGCTATTGACAAATCGAAGCTGCAAGAAGTCGTTGTCGCAGACCGGAATAGCAAAGGTGGCCGCAGTGTCGTTCGCCCCAAATAGTGTGTATGAAGTCGTGTCCCCGTTGATAATGACCTCAAGGGCGTGGTACACGGCACCGCCTCCAGCCGACCATCCGTCCCCAAAAGAGTCTTGAAGCTTGAGTATGTAGTTGCAGCCATTCGGGCAATTGAACGTAGTCGCCGATACGGGGCCAAATGCAGCCGAAGTGAATCCACCTGCGCATGAATCAAACACGTAGAAATCATAGGCCTGCCCCGCCGTCAAACCACTTACGGTAAACGGATTAGAGGTGGTCGTGACTTGGGTTCCGGCACCCAAAGTGAAGCCAACTGGGCCATACTCAATAATGGTGGTTCCGGTACTCAGCTGCGTGGTTTGGACCGAAACCGACGTTGACGTTAACGCTGTTGCGGTTGCCGCAGTCGGCGCTGGGCACGGTGGAGCATTCTGCACCGACATGTCGTCGATTGCTATGTCCGCAAACTGGCCTTGGTTTCCGGGTAGTGCGCGGGCGCGGAACCGAATTCGGACCGTCTGGTTGATGTAGCCTGTGAGTGAAACAACTCGCTCGTTCCATGAATTCCCTTGTTGTCCCACTATTGAATCAAGCACCACATAGGGCGATGTCACGGATCCTGTCTGAACTTCAACACGAAGAGATCCAATCGCTTGGCCGTCCATGTGGTACCAAAAACGCAGCTCGGGAGCCGTCAGACCCGAAAGCAAAATCTGGGGTGTCTGAAGGTTGGCTACACGCGAACCCGTAGAGAAGCTCGCTTCCGTGTAGGCGTACTTGCCAAGTCCCGAAGTGTGGTCGTTGTCAGGGCCTGTATTGGGTGTCGACGTAGCACCTTGCCCCCCACCCCAATGGAACTTAGCAGGAGCCGGTGAACTCAGCGGAGTGCGCGTCCAGCAAGGACCCACCGATGAGTTTTGATTCCAAAACTGGCCTGCAGCAGGACCCTGATTGAATCCTACTTCAAAATTCTCGAAGTACGGTGCGACGACCACGCCACACAATGTGGTCAACGTGTCGATGGTGCTCCAAGCGCTTTTGAGCGTGGGGCTACAGACCTTTCGAACCGCCACTGCATAGGTCGTTCCCGCGCTCAATCCCGTAAGTGAAAACGGATTCGACGTAGCCGTGACCACCGTGCCCGTGAACGGCACTTGACCCAACGTTCCGTACATCACCTCATAGGTTCCTGGTCCCGTCGGATTCCACGTCATGGTACCCGCCGTTTGGGCAGTTGCCGTCACGGTCAAATTCGTGGGCTTGGGACAGGCCGGCGGATTAGCGATAGAAACATCGTCTAGCGCAACGTCTACGCGGTTCTGGTTGCTCGGTGAGCGGTAGGCATACCATCGGACCTGGACCGTATCAGGCAAAAAGCTTGAAAGGGACACCACCGCCTCGGACCACGGCGCCGTAGCTGCCGAAGTTTGCTGACTGTTTCCCCACATGCGTGTTTCGGTTCCGTTTCGGAAAATTTTGACCACCAAACTATCGATCTGCGGCCCAAACTGGTGGTAGTAGAAGCGAAGTTCGGGGTTCAGCAGGCCGGCCAGCAGCACATTCGGGCTTCGAAGCAAGGCTACCCCCGTGCCATTTTGGGCTTCGCCGTGCATGTACTTGCCACTACCCGTTGTATGGTCACTACTCGGACCGGTGCCAATAGCCGTTAGTCCAGTCGGGGTCGGACCGCTATTTGGCCGCCACCAATAGTTGGCACCCGATGGGCGCGACCAGCACGTATCGATGCCGCCATAAGCCCAATGTGATGCAGGAACCGACCAGTTTGGACCATCAAAATTCTCAGCCCAAGGACTCGCAACGGGCCCACAGTCAGTCATCGCCAGATCGCCCGCGGACCAATTTGACACGTCAGTGGCCGAACAGCTGTCCTTGACGCGGAATTCGTACGTTGTTGAAGGCGATAAACCACTAATTGTAAACGGATTGCTCGTCGCCGTCACTTGGGTTCCAGAACCTGATGTGAATCCCGGAGTCCCGTACTCGATGCGCCATGAAGTAGCACCACCCGTGGTCCAAGCAAGTGAAATCTTGGTTGCACTGAGGCGAGTTGCCTGTACATCTTGTGGATCAGGACAAGTGTTAAGTTGCGCCACAGACACGTCATCAATGGCGAGGTCTCCGAATTGGTTGTTGCCACCGGGGCCTCCGCCACCGGCGGGCTTAGTCATACGAAAATTGATTTCAACCGTATCATTCACATATGCGGCTGGAAGCGTTACCGCTACCCTAGTCCAAAAATCACCCAAATTGACGTTTCCGCCTGTAAATATGGGTGTCCACGTTCCGGTGCCGGCAGCAGTGTACGCCCGAATCAATACCTGAAAATTACCTAGTGTAGTGCCGTACTGGTGGCGAAAAAAGACGAGCTCAGGTGAGGTTACACCGAGTGTGGAAATCGGCGGCGTAACCAAGTTGGCAACGGAGTTGCCTGTTCCGCCACTCGCTTCGACATATACGTAGCCGCCCGTACCAGTGGTATGGTCGGCAGTAGGTCCCGTTGCCCCGCCGCCTGCGCGCGTGTGAGTTGACCCTACCGCCCCACCCCAGGCATAACTTGCATTAAACGGGTTGGTTCCTGAAGTTACCGGGGTACGGGACCAACCTGTGGGTATCGTTGATCCGGCATTAAAGTTGGGGGTTCCGAGGACGACTCCAGAAAATGACTCCGACCAAGGAGCAGAAACTACTTGAGCTTCAGTGCTAATAACTGAAGCGAGGGCCAAGGCGGCAAGAACTAATGGACGCATAACATGAATTCGGTGCGTGAATTTACTGCAGATTGTCGCCTTGGCACACAAGAGCTTGCACGACCTTTGCCACGTGATTCGTCCCGAAATCCTAGAATCTGCCCGACGCGAGCTCAGCGCCCGTGCCCCCGTGGCATTGTGGCCCATTCACTGGGGTCGATATGGATTGAGCCGGGCTGAGCAAGATCGACTGATGCACGCAGATAAATTCAGTGAAAAATGGCCTAGTTTGGCTAGTGAATCACTGTACGCCCTGCCGCCAGAGGCTAACGCTGAGCAGGCCAGCTCTGAGGCAACTGCGATCTGGAAGGCAACCCACATGATTCCTCAAACCGCGCACAGCGTCCTCGATCTCTCGGCGGGATCAGGGATCGATGCGTGGGGTTTTGAGCAGGTTGGACTGCGGGTGGACTGCGTTGAACCCGACCCGTATCTCGTTGAACTTTTGCAATGGAACGGTCGAGGAACCGAACGAACGGTTCACCTGACCAAGGCTGAACAATTCCTTCCGCAGGGAGTGAACTACGACGTGGTCTACGTAGACCCATCACGCCGCGAAACGTTGGGGAAGCGCATTGATTTTAGCGACCTTGGCGAGCCCAACCCACTCGACCACCTCGAAAAATGGCTCACATGGGCGCCCACTGTTCTGCTCAAGCTTTCACCGATGGTGGACCGCCGGGCGGTGCAGCGGTTGTTCCCTCAGGCCGACCTCATCGTATACCTCAGCCGCAAGAGAGAGGTTAAGGAACTACTGGTGCGCATTCCGCACCAACCAAGTAATGCACCCACTCTGTTGCTCGCGGTGGACACAGACCCGTTCGGAATCGAAACCTACCGGGTTTCGGCGTCCGACGTTCGGCTGGCATCAGCGCCCGAGATTCTCAACTTCATTCACGACCCCGACCCCGCACTTCGCGCTGCAGGAGCAGGTGACTCCTGGGCTCATTCCTCGGGTTTTGAAGCGATCCATTCGGGTATGAGCCTGTACACAAGTCGCTCCAACGCCAACCCTCGTGGCGGAAGACATTTTGTTGTCGAATCGGTTCACGACCGCATTCCCCACGACCTCAAAGCGGCAAGTATTGTCACGAAAAACTTTCCAGAAAAGGCCGAAGTTCTGCGTCAAAAATTCCGCATCCGCGAGGATTCGGAACGCTTTTTGTTCGCTTTGCAGCGTGGAACCGGAGGTGCCAAATCCTACATTGTTGCACGCCGAATTCGCTAACTGAAATGCCTAACTTGCTGTAATGCGCCGCCTTGGGTTTATAATTGTGCTTGTACTGGCAATTGCGGCCGGCGCACAGCCCCTTGTGGTGCCCAATCGCGGGCAGTGGAGCGGTGACTTCAGTGCGCGTACCGACCTCAGCGACGGCGCAGTTTTTTGG
>CAIJMB010000152.1 GCA_903821715.1 uncultured Flavobacteriales bacterium | reverse complement strand
TTGATTGGCTTTGCTGCGAAATTTAATGCTTCGCGGCCTCAAGAATTTGGTGAAGCATCTGCTTCACGTTTGGAGTGGAACTCAACGGACTCTCACGGCCGATCTGTGCCGCTTCTTCAATCGCGTCCCAGTCCCAATTGTCGGGGTTTGATTGATTCATGAGTTGAATCTACGAATTTTCCACCGACTTCGCCATGTCCTCGACCGCGAGGCGCAGCGACTCTTTGTAGGCCGCAATCCGCGCGCGCACTGCGAGGTCTGAGGCTCCGAGGATTTGGGCGGCGAGGATGCCGGCGTTGGCTCCGCCGTTGAGGGCCACGGTGGCCACGGGCACGCCCTTGGGCATTTGAAGGATGCTCAGCACGGAATCCCAACCGTCAATCGAATTGCTGCTCTTCACCGGAACTCCGATGACGGGAAGCGGCGTGGCGCTGGCGACCATACCGGGAAGGTGGGCGGCTCCGCCGGCTCCGGCGATGATGACTTGGATTCCGCGGTCGGCGGCCTGCTGGGCGTATTCGAGCATGCGCACTGGGGTGCGGTGGGCCGAAACGACCGTGATTTCGTAGCTGATTCCGAGCTCCTTGAGCAGATCAGCGGCGCCTTGCATGACGGGGAGGTCGCTCTGGCTTCCCATGATGATGCCTACTTGGGGGGTGTTCGTGCTCATAGCTTTTGGGGTTGCGCCGACACGGCAGTTAGGGCGTCGCGGGCGGCGGCTGCGCGGCTGCGCGCTTCGTCGACACTGTGGCCGACGGCCGTCCAGTGGCCGAGTTTGCGAAAGGGGCGGGTTTGTGTTTTTCCGTACAAGTGCAGGTGGGCGCCGGGAACCGCCAATGCGCGGTCCAGTCCCTCGTAGGCGACGGGGCCGAGGTGGCCTTCGGCTCCGACCACATTGGCCATGACCGTGGGCTGGCGAAGCGCCGTGGACCCCAGAGGAAGCCCGGTGGCGCAGCGAAGCAACTGCTCGAACTGCGAGGTTTCGCAGCCTTCAATGCTCAGGTGGCCAGAATTGTGGGGGCGGGGGGCCACCTCGTTCACGAGCCACTGTCCGTCGCGGGTGTAGAAGAGTTCGACGGCGAGGAGGCCAAAGATTCCGAGTGAAGTGGCCACGCGAAGTGCGAGCTGCTCGGCCTCGGCCAAGACCTCGGCAGGCAAAGGGGCGGGGCAGACCACAAATTCAACCTGGTTGGCGACCGGATGAAATTCCATGGCTACGGGCGGAAACACCGCGGTGCTACCGTCGGGGTGTCGGGCGACGATTACACCGATTTCTTCGGCGATTTCTACAAGGACCTCAGCGACGCAGGGTTGGTCGGGCAGGCCTTCGAGGTCTTCAGGGCGGCGCAGTACGCTAACCCCAAAGCCGTCGTATCCGCCTTGAGCAATCTTCCAGACAAAGGGCAGCGTCCAGCGGCCCTCGGCGACGGCGGTCTTAAGCGCGGCTGCGCTTTCAAATCGTTCAAAATCCGAAGTGGGAATGGCGTGCTGTGCCCAAAAGTCTTTTTGTGCACCCTTGTTTTGGATGATGCGCAGCGCCGACGACGGCGGAAAGCAGCGCACGCCCTCGGTCTCAAGCTGGGCGAGTGCGTCGACGTTGACGGTTTCGATTTCGATGACCGCGGATTGGGCACCGCGGGCAAAGTCGAGTACAGTTTGGTAGTCTTTGAAGTCTCCGACCTCAAATCGGCGCACGCCCCATCTGCAGGGTGCTTCGGCGTCGGGGTCGAGGGCGCGCACGCCCACGTCCATGCGCAGGGCTTCAGCGAGGAACATTTTGCCCAGCTGTCCGCCGCCCAGCAAGGCGATCTCAAAGTTGGGGTTGGCGAGGGCTGAACTCATTCTTCGGTGCGCACTGCTTCGGCGAGCGGGTGCACGGCAAAGGTACGGCCGGTTTTTTTCTCGGTGCAGGCAAAGCGGGTTCGGCGCTTGGGTCCTTTGCGAAACTCCATTCCGTTGTCGAGGCGGAACCAGGCTCCCTCAGGAAGGTGTTCCACGCGCAACTGGTCCGAGTCCGCCCTGAGGGCGCGGAGGAGGTCGGGCGCAGCTCCGCACGAAGCTTTGGGCTTGTGGAGCTGGCGCTGGAGTGCCCGGGCGACCGCCGGACTGAACACCTCGGGCAACGCGATGAACGGCGCGAGTAGTTCGCGGTAGCGCTTCTGCCATTCCGCCCCGTGGGGTGCGCAACCCAATCCGTCCCAGGCCTTTACTTGGGCGTGCGCCAGCTCGTGAAGCAGGGTGATGAGCATCGCCTCGGGCTGTAGGTCGCGGTTCAGAAAAATTTTGGCTCCGAGGTCGGACCGCCAGCGGTACGAACCCCATTTGCTGGCGCGGGGAGGCGTCAGTACAATATCGCCGCGAAACGCCCGAACAATGCGCGCGGCGTCGGCCTCTGCAGCAGCCGGAATCCGCCCCGCAAGGCGCCGCCAGTTTCGGTCGAGTGCTTCCACGGCCCCAAAACTACGTGAACTATCTTGCCCGCAGCTTCCTAAAGACCATGAACCACCTTCTCAACCAAGCTTGGGCCCGACGCGGGTTTGTTCATCTTCCCATTCACGCCGTTCTTACATGTACGTGGGTTACTCTTTACGAACATGGAACCGAATGGCTCACCAACTATGAGCTACGCAGCCTCACGCCACTCATTTGGATGGTGTTGGCGCAGACTAGCGTTTCGCTACTCATTGCCGAGCGATCCGAGCCGAAGTGGCCTCGTGTTGGCCGACTCGTCGCAGTGGCAGCAGGGCAATTGGCAATTCCGCTGCTGTTATTGGGCAGCTATGCCACGGCAGCGTGGGGAATCACCCTCGATTAGTTGCGAAAGCTCGGGCAGTCGCAGTCGCGGCCTGCGCCGCATGACACCACGGCCGTGGCGCCACACAGCACGAGCATCAAGATCCAAATTCGTCGCTTCATGCCCCTAAGGTAGCGTACCTTTGAACACGATGCTCAGTGGATTTCTACGCGGACTCGGTTCCTACTTCCTCTTTCTCGGAGCCGTACTGCGCCGCCCCGAATCGTGGCGCGAGTACTTCAAATCGTTTATTAGGGAAGTTGATTTGCTCGGCATGAGCAGCATTCCGCTCGTCGTCTTCATTTCGTTGTTCATGGGCGCGGTCCTGACCATTCAGACGGCGATCAACCTCGACGACCCCTTCATTCCCGACATGTACATCGGCATCGCGGTGCGCGAGGGCATCTTGCTCGAATTTGCCCCCACCATTGTGTCGCTCATTCTTGCGGGCAAGGTGGGTTCCAACATCTCTTCGTCGCTCGGAACAATGCGGGTCACCGAACAAATGGACGCCCTTCAGGTCATGGGCATTAACCCCGCCAGCTACCTGGTTCTGCCGAAAATTGGCGCCAGTTTACTCTTCTTTCCGATTCTGGTCATCTTCAGCATCTTCATGGGTCTGCTGGGCGGCTACCTCGCGGGCGACTGGCTACACCTAGTCAATCCCGACAACTTCTTGATGGGCTACTTTGACGAATTCCGGCCCTATTATGTCGTGTATTCGCTGACCAAAACGGTCGTGTTTGCCTTTATTATTAGTTCGGTTTCGGCCTGGTACGGCTACCACGTCAAAGGCGGGGCTGTCGAGGTTGGCAAAGCCAGCACCAAGGCGGTGGTTACGATGTCGTTCAGCATCATCTTGTTTAACTACATCCTAACGGATGTCATGCTTCAGTAGGCGGTGATCGAGGTGCGCGGAATCAAAAAAGCCTTTGGCGACCAAGAGGTCCTCAAGGGCATCGACATGGACCTTAAGCCGGGCCAGTGCAACCTCATTATTGGTTCGAGCGGTTCCGGCAAGACGGTCATGCTCAAGTCCATCGTGGGCCTTATTCAGCCCGATGAAGGGCAGGTTCTGCTTGACGGACGCGACTGGACCGCCATGAAAGAGCACGACCGCAAAGTGCTCCGCCAAGAAATGGGCATGGTGTTTCAAGCATCTGCGCTGTTCACCAGCTTGAGTGTAGAGGATAACGTACGTTTTCCGCTCGACTTCTTTTCGACGATGTCGGCTTCCGAAAAAAACGAACGAGTGGCCTTTTGCTTGGACCGCGTGCGGATTCCGCAGTCGGCCCTCACCAAAAACCCCGCGGAACTCTCAGGCGGAATGCAAAAGCGCGTGGCCATAGCCCGCGCCATTGTGCTGAATCCAAAGTATTTGTTCTGCGACGAACCCAATTCCGGTCTCGATCCCGAGACGTCGGTGGTAATTGACCAACTGATCCAAGAGATTACGCACGATTTCGGCATGACCACGGTGGTGAACACCCATGATATGAATTCCGTGCTCGAAATTGGCGACCACGTCGTGCTCATGCGCCACGGCTACAAAGTCTGGGAAGGTGCCGGCCCCGACATCCTTCATTCGACCGACCAAGAAGTCGTGGACTACGTCTTTCGCAGTGCGCTGTTCAAAAAGGTGCGGGCAGCGCTTAAGTAGCTAGTAACTAGGTACTAGTTGCTGCTCCGCTACTTCCCAAATCTTCGCCAACGTCTCCGGCTGATCCCAATTTTCGGCGATTCCGGGCCACTGCATTACCTCGGCAAACACGCGGTCCATTTGGCGTCCGCGCTCAAGGGCCACTGAGTAGGGTATGTGGCTGAATGTCACCTGAGTGTAAAGCGGAATCCACTGATGGGGCCGCTGGGAGTGTAGCTTAGACTCAATTTTTTTGCGAAGCAAAAACTCGGGCTGGCCGGTCAGGTCGCGCATTTCGATGAAGTTCAGCAGGGCCAGCTCGGCGATGGCGTCGGCGTTGGGCTTGCGCTCGGCCTCAAAGGCGGGGAAGAGGGTCGCGGGATCCTCGCCCAGGGCGTCCATCATGCGATTCAGCTCAAAGCAGTCTTCGAATCCGGAATTCAATCCTTGTCCATAAAACGGAACAATGGCGTGCGTCGCATCACCAAACAGGACCACCTTGCCCTTTGACCATGGCCAGCTGCGCACGATGCTGAGCTTGCTCACGGGGTTTTGGGCCCACTGCTCTTTGAAGTCAGGCATCAGAGCGAGGGCATCGGCAAAAAATTCCGCAAAAAACACCTCGGCGGCCTCAGGAGTGTCGAGCGCGGCGAAGCTCACGGGGCCCTCGTTCGGGAAGAAAAGGGTCATCGTGAAGCTTCCGTCGGGGTTGGGTAAGCCGATGAGCATGTAGCTGGCGCGCGGCCAGATGTGCAGGGCTTCGCGCTCGATTAGCGAGGTGGCGTTGGGGCCGGCCGGAATCAGCAACTCCTTGTATCCGTGGTCAATGACCTGTTCAGTCCATTCCATGGCGCCCACGGCTTGCAGGGCTTTGCGGATTCCGGAATTGGCTCCGTCGGTCGAAAACACGGCGTCAAAGCATCCGGAACCTTTTCCGTCGGGCGTGGTCCATTGAATTCGGCCTTCGAGGGCGTCGTCGAGGTCAGTGTCGTGCTCAAAGTGCAGGCGCACGTTGGCGTGCTTCTCGGCCTCGGTCATGAGGGCCATGTTGATTCCGCCCCGCGAAACCGACCAAATGGCTTGGCCGTTCTCGCCGTAGGGCTGGGTCGTGATGCTGCCGTCGATGGCGTGCATCACGCGGCGGTACATCGGAATCGCCTCGCGGCGCACGGCCTCAGCCACACCCACCGCCTCAAGGGCGCGCCAGCCGCGGTCGCTGAGGGCGAGGTTGATAGAGCGTCCGCCTTTGTAGCCGGCGCGGCGCGAATCCGCGCGGCGTTCAAACACATCTACGTGGTACCCGCGCTGGGCGAGAAAGGTGGTCCAAAGGCTTCCCACGAGGCCCGATCCGACAACGGCGGCGTGCTTTGACATAGTTACTGCGTTAAGGATTCGGCGAGCAAGACCTCTAGACGGGCCAAGTCGCGGTAGGATGAATAAAGCGGAGCCACAGCCATGCGCACAGTACCCGGCTCGCGCCAGTCGGCGTAGACCCCGCGGGAGACGAGGTAGTCAAAGAATCTGCGGTCGCGCCCCACAAACTGCACCGAAACTTGCGAACCGCGGTGCTCTGGCTCGCGGGGAGTGAGAACCTTGATTTCTTGTCCGGTCTGCGCCGCCACGTGGTCGAGCAGCCCCAGGAGCACATCGGTCATCGCCAGCGACTTGGCGCGGTAGGCGTCGAGGTCGGCCCGGTCAAATACGTCGAGCGCGGCACGCTGGGCGGCCATCCCGAGCACAGGCGCGTTGGACCACTGCCAGGATTCGGCGCTGCGTTCTGGAACAAATTCAGGTGGCATCTTAAACCGGCTGGCCTTGTCGTGGCCCCACCATCCGGCGAGGCGAAAGGTTTCGGGGCCGTGGTGGCGTTCGTGGACGTACAGCCCGGCTACGCCGCCAGGGCTGGAGTTCAGGTACTTGTACGAGCACCATGCGGCAAAGTCGACGCCCCAGTCGTGAAGCTTGAGCGGAACATTACCCATCGCGTGGGCCAAGTCCCAGCCGACGAGCATTCCCTGGGCCTGGGCGGCCGCCGTGATCTCGGCAATGGGGTAGGCGCGCCCGGTGAAGTAGTGAACTCCGCCCAATAAAAGGGTAGCTCCGCGACGACCATGCTCAGCGATGGCCTTGAGGACCTCGTCGGGGGTGGGGGCGCCTTCGGGATCGGTTCCGCGTATTTCAAAAAGCTCGCCGTGCGCGTGCCACTGCGCTTGGCTGGCGAGGGCGTACTGGTCCGAAGGGAATGCCTTCGCCTCGCACATCAGCAGCGGACGCTCGGTCGTGGGATGGTAAAACGAAGCGAGCAGGGTGTGGATGTTGCCGGTGAGCGAACCCATGGCGACGACCTCAGACGGCTTGGCGCCGGCCAATCGGGCCAGCGAATCGGTCAGCCGCTCGTGGTAGGGCATCCATGGATTGGGGCCGTGAAAATGGGCTTCGACGCCATAGGTACGCCAGCTCTCAAGTTCGGTTTTGAGGGCCGATTCGACACCGCGGGGCTGAAGACCTAATGAGTTGCCAGTCAAGTAGATAACCTCTTCACCGTCGAGAGTTGGGAGGTGGAATTCCGCCCGCAGTGAAGCAAGGGAATCGGCGGCATCGAGACGTGCCGCTTCGGAAGTGCTGATAAAACGGTTCATAAGGGCTGAACAAGCATGCGCAAGGTAGGTTATAGCGTAAGTAATTTTGCTCGCTCAAACCCCAAATTCCGCCCGCCATGCAGGGAAGTTTCGAAGGCCGACACATCGGTCCACAGTCTGAAGAACAACAGCAAATGCTTCAAGCGATTGGGGCGAAGAGTCTCGATCAGTTGATCGACGAAACGGTTCCTGCGGGCATCCGCAGTCCGCGTGCGCTCGACATCGCGCCGGCCATCAGCGAGCAGGAGTACCTGCGCCACATTTACGGAATTTCTCAGAAGAACCAAGTGCTTGCCAGCTACATCGGCCAGGGATACCACCCCGCCGCGTTGCCTGCCGTGATTCAGCGCAACATTCTAGAAAACCCAGGATGGTACACGGCCTACACGCCCTACCAAGCCGAGATCGCCCAAGGTCGCCTCGAGGCCCTGCTCAACTACCAAACGATGGTGATTGACCTGACGGGAATGGAGATTGCCAACGCTTCGCTGCTCGACGAGTCGACAGCTGCTGCGGAGGCCATGACCCTCCTGCTTGCCGCCCGCAGCCGCGAGCAGCAAAAGCGCGACACCCTAAAGTTTTTTGTCGACCACGACGTCTACGCCCAGACCAAGGCCTTGCTGCAGACTCGCGCTGAGCCGATTGGTGTGGAGCTGGTGTTTGGCGACGCGATGAGCTTCGAGCCCACCGACGAGTTCTTTGGAGCCCTTGTTCAGTACCCGACCGCCAGCGGTTCGGTGCGTGACTATGTAGATTTCAGCGCCGCATGTGCCCGCCATGAGGTGCGCCTCGCGGTGGCTGCCGACATTTTGGCGCTGACCCTGCTGCCGTCTCCCGGGAGCTGGGGTGCCGATGTCGTCTTTGGTTCGACGCAGCGCCTCGGAATTCCGATGGGCTACGGCGGTCCGCACGCGGCATTCTTCGGAAGCAAGGACGCCTACAAGCGCTTCATGCCCGGCCGCATCATCGGTCGCACGATCGACGTGGACGGCAACCCCGCGCTTCGCATGGCCCTCCAGACCCGCGAGCAGCACATCAAGCGCGACAAAGCGACTTCAAACATTTGTACCGCACAGGTTCTGTTGGCCGTCATGGCCGGAATGTACGCGGTCTACCATGGCCCAGACGGCCTCAAGGCGATCGCAGAGCGCATCCACGCCAAGGCGAGCGGAATCGCTGACGCCCTGACCGCCATGGGCATCACGGTGATGCACGACGAGTTTTTTGACACCGTATCGTTTGAGGCTACGGACGCGCAGCGTTCCGCCCTAAAGAAGGCGACTGAAGCGCACGGAATCAACCTTGGGTACACCCAGAAGTGTGTGCAAATCAGCACGAACGAGGTGATGAACGGCGACGACGCCAACGCCCTTGTGGCCGCTTTGGCAGAGGGATTGGGCGCCAAGGTCCCCGGCTTTGCCGACGGAATCAAGCGTTTGAAGCACATGCGCACGGACGCCATTTTAACGCACCCCGTTTTTCACAGCTACCGCAGCGAAACCGAAATGATGCGCTACATCAAGAAGCTGGAGCGCCGCGACATTTCGCTGAACCACAGCATGATTTCGCTCGGAAGCTGCACGATGAAGCTCAACGCCGCCGCCGAAATGCTTCCGCTGAGCTGGCCCGCGTTTGCGAACATGCACCCCTTTGTTCCGGTCGAGCAGGCCGCGGGCTACCACGAGGTGCTGCGCAGCCTTGAGCGCGACCTCGCTGAGGTGACTGGCTTTGCCGCTACGTCGCTGCAGCCTAATTCCGGTGCCCAAGGCGAGTACGCCGGCCTACTGGTAATTCGCGCCTACCACCGCAGCCGCGGTGACCACCACCGTGTGACGGCGCTGATTCCGTCGTCTGCGCATGGAACTAATCCCGCCTCGGCCGTCATGGCTGGTATGGATGTGGTAGTGGTTGGCTGCGACGAGCACGGAAACGTCGACCTCGCCGACCTGCGCGCCAAGGCCGAGCAGCACAAAGAGACGTTGGCCGCCATGATGGTGACGTACCCGTCGACCCACGGTGTGTTTGAGTCCGGAATCAAGGAGGCTACCGCCATCATTCACGAGTTCGGAGGCCAAGTCTACATGGACGGCGCCAACATGAACGCCCAGGTGGGCCTGACCTCGCCCGGAATGATCGGTGCCGACGTCTGCCACTTGAACCTGCACAAGACGTTTGCGATTCCGCATGGCGGAGGCGGTCCTGGCGTAGGCCCGATCTGTGTGGCCAGCCACCTCGCTCCGTTCTTGATGGGCCATCCTGTAGTTGCCTGCGGCGGAACCCAGGCCATCGGCCCCGTTTCTGCAGCTCCATTCGGAAGCGCACTCGTAACCTTGATTTCGTACGGATACATTAAAATGCTCGGCGGCGAAGGCCTCACCAACAGCACGCGTGTAGCTATCCTGAACGCGAACTACATGAAGTTTCGCCTCGAGGCCGCCTACCCGATTTTGTACACGGGTGAGAACGGCCGCGCCGCGCACGAAATGATCCTCGACTGCCGTCCGCTCAAGCGTGACACTGGAATCGAAGTAACCGATATCGCCAAGCGCTTGATGGACTTTGGTTACCACGCGCCAACGGTGTCGTTCCCTGTGGGCGGAACCATGATGGTCGAACCCACTGAGTCCGAGTCGCGTGTGGAGCTCGACCGCTTCTGCGATGCGATGCTCGCCATCCACGCTGAAGCCATGGCAATTGCTTCGGGCAACTCAGACGCCCAC
>CAIJMB010000151.1 GCA_903821715.1 uncultured Flavobacteriales bacterium | reverse complement strand
TTTTTCAGTGAGCTCTCCAGCGATACGAATGAGTTCGCGCTGGATGTGCTTTTGTACGACGATTCGAGCGTGGTATTCAATGTGTGCTGAAGACGAAACGCGGGTACTGAGGTTGATCAGTTTGGCTTCGCCTCCGATGCGTTCGAGCTGTCCCGCTTTGCGCAGTGCTTGCGCCACGGTGAGTATGTCAATCGGTTGCGATTCGGCAAACAAATCCTTGACCACTGAAAAGACCGCTTGGTGTGCGTCGACATAAAAGGTTTCAGGGGTCAAGATGTCAATGACCTTAGAAAGGGCATTTCGGTCAATAAGTAGGGAACCAAGAACAGCCTCTTCAAGCTCGAGGGCTTGAGGAGGTAGTTTGCCTAATACAGACGGCAAAGCCACGCTGCCCGGATTAGGGCGGCGGGCGGCAGTGCGCTGCAAGGGCTGATTGGCTTCCATGGTTTGGATTTAGGCGGTTTCGTACACGCCCATGGAACTGAATTTGTCCATGCGTTGGGTGATTCGTTCGTGCGGATCCATGTTTTGGAGCTCCCGATAATGCTTGAGTATTTCGTGCTTGAGCGTTTCGAACATGGCCTCGGGGTCACGATGGGCTCCGCCGAGGGGTTCGGGGACGATACCATCAATGAGTTTATTCTTGAGCATGTCGGGTGCGGTCAACTTGAGGGCCTCTGCTGCGGTGGTCTTGTAGTCCCAACTACGCCATAGGATCGACGAGCAGGATTCAGGGCTAATCACGGAATACCACGTGTTTTCGAGCATGAGCACGCGGTCGCCTACTCCGATCCCGAGGGCTCCGCCAGAAGCGCCTTCGCCAATGATCACGCAGATGACCGGTACCTGGAGACGAGTCATTTCCATGATGTTGCGGGCGATGGCTTCACCTTGGCCGCGTTCTTCAGCCTCAAGGCCTGGGAATGCGCCCGGAGTGTCGATCAGCGTCACGATAGGACGCCCAAACTTTTCAGCTTGCTTGAACAGACGAAGTGCCTTGCGGTAGCCTTCGGGATTGGCCATTCCGAAATTGCGAAGCTGACGCATTTTGGTATTGATGCCCTTTTGCTGTCCCACAAACATGAACGACTCGCCATCGAGCCAACCCCAGCCACCGACCATTGCCTTGTCGTCTTTGACATGGCGGTCACCGTGAAGTTCAGAGAACTGACCTTGAGTCATCGCATTGATGTAGGCCAGTGTATAGGGTCGGTTCGGGTGACGGCTTAGTTGTACGCGTTGCCACGGGCTAAGGCTTGCCGCGAGTTCATGAAACGTGGCGTCGCGCTTCGCGCGAAGTTCTTCAATGGACTGTTCCATCGATACTCCCGTCTCAAGCTCGAGGGCCTCGGCCTTGACAATTTGCTCATCCAGTTCGCGGATGGGCGCTTCAAAATCTAAGTATTCCATAGGATATGCTGAAGGGGTCAAACCTACGACTTTTTGCCGGCGGATGGGGTGGATGTGGATAACTTCAGGCGGTTCCGCCGCTGAATCCAAGCATTTGCCAAAAGCATGCTCAGAACCACAGCGAAGCCCAAGTAGAACAGGGATGGCATGGCTTCGTCCGCCCCAAAGACGAGTAGGGCGAGGATGATTCCGTAGATGGGTTCCATCGAAATGGCGAGTACGACCGTGAAGGGGCTGAGGTAGCGCATGATGCGGACGGACTGCACAAAGGCGAAGGCGGTGCAGAAGCTCGCCAAAATCGCGAGGTAGAACCAGTCGCTGGCACTCGGAGCGGCAAGGACGTGGGAGAGGTTCGTCGTTGCAGCAAGGACGACGCTTAGGCCCACAAAGCCCGCAAGGAGTTCCCAAAACGAGATCGAGGCAGGTTCCATTTGGCGCACGATGCGGCCGTTCAAGACTGAAAAAAGTGCAGAAAGTCCTGAGCTAGTGAGGCCCACCGCGATCGCAAGGCCTTGACCTTCAACAGATCCGATGACAAGGAGTAGACCCACGACGACTCCGAAGCTTACCGCAACTTCGGCCCAAGAAATGCGGCGTTTAAAGATGAGCGGCTCAAGAAAGGCGGTAAACAATGGCCCTGTGGAAAGGCAGGCCAGGGTCAATGAAATGTTGGAGAGTTTGATGGCGGCGTAAAATGTGACCCAGTGGATCATGAGCACGATGCCGTTCAGACCAAGGGTCCAGCCGAGGCGAGAAGTAGGTATGCGCTGGATTCGTCCGCCGAGCAGTCGCTGGTATCCCCACAAAAAGCCTATCGCCAGCATGATGCGCAGCCACACGAGGTCAAGTGCGCCAATTGAAATGAGGCGCCCTAAGACTCCGGTAAAGCCCCATATGAGGACGATGAAGTGCATCCACGCATAGTGAATGCCTACGGGGTCTTGGTCGTTAGGCCGTAGAATCGACATGGGGCAAAACTACTTACTTCGGCGCCCTTTGGTAGAGGTAGATGGTCAGGGTTCCGAATACGAGGTTGGGAAGCCAAATAGCCAAGAGCGGCGGGGTATTCAGGGCCATCATGCTCATGCTCCCGAGCTGCATAAAGAAGATGTAGACCACGACAAACAGCAGTCCGAGAGCAATGGGCGCCCCCAAACCGCCCCGGCGCTTCGCCGAAGAAAGAGAGAAGGCCATGACCACTAGGATAAACATTGAAAAAGGGTAGGCGGTACGGCGGTACCATTCGGCCTCGTGCCAGACGACGGCTTCGGATCCGCTGAGTCGTTCTTGGGCGAGAAAGCGAAGCAGTTGCGGAGAGGTCATGGTCTCGGTGCGGCGCTGGTCGGGGTTGAGCAGCGTGGGCTTGAAGGCGAAATTAGAATCAAGCGTTCGTCCAAGCGTAACGTCGCTCATGCTTTGGTCGGCAAAGGTTCTGCGTTCCCAGTTGTCGAGCTTCCAGGTTTGGGCAACCGTATCGTAGCGCAGGTAGTCGCCGCGGAGTTTGCTGACCAGTTTGCTTCCGTCAAAGACTTCGTAGCTGAAATGGTAACCCGCTTTGCGTTCCGGGCTCCAAGTTTCTAGGTAGATGTAGTGCCCAGGCAGAATTTGGCGGTGAATGTTGATCGGCCGCTTGGGGGCCACGTCCTGCACATAGCGGTCCTCAAAGGCGAGCCGCGCAATGTTGCTTTGCGGAACCACAAAGTGGCTGAGTAGCATCATGAAAATGAAGACAATTCCGGCTCCGAGGGCAAATGGAAGAAGTAACCGTTGAAAGGGGAGGCCGCCGGCCAAGATGGCCATGAGCTCAGAGCGGTTGGCGAGGCGCGCCGTGGCATAGACGGTTGACAAAAAGAGGATGAGCGCACTGAATGTGGATCCGTAGTACAGAATGAAGTGGCCGTAGTAGTGCTGAAGTGCAAAACCGATCGTGATGCCTTGGTTCAGAAAGTTGTCAATTTTCTGCGAGATGTCAAACACCACCGCGATGGCCATAATGAGCACCATGAACAGCGCATAGGTTCCGAGGAACTGCCCGAGGAGGTAGCGGTCAATGCGAAGCAGGGGGCGGTTCATCAATGGCTCGTTGGCTTGTTGGCAAGGTTGGCTCGTTGGCTCGTTGGCGAGGTTAGCAAGGTTGGCAAGGTTAGCTCGTTGGCTGCTACAGGCGACGGGTGAGTTGGGGTACCAGGGCGTCCTTCCACGCGCGGAAGCTTCCGTCGGCAATGCGCTGGCGGGCTTCTTCGACTAACGCGAGGTAGAAGCGCAAATTGTGCTGCGAGGCAATTTGGCGGCCAAGGGCTTCGTCAGCTTTGATGAGGTGGTAGACGTAGGCTTTGGAGTAGCGGTTGTCGACGGCGGAATCTCCGTCGGGGTCAAGCGGACTGAAGTCGCGGGCCCACTTCGCGTTGCGGAGGTTGACGGTTCCTTGGCGGGTAAATATTTGGCCGTTGCGGCCGTTGCGGGTCGGCATCACGCAGTCGAACATATCGACGCCCAACGCGATGGACTCGAGAATGTTGGCGGGGGTTCCGACCCCCATGAGGTAGCGGGGGCGGTCAGCCGGCAGGATCGCGCAGACCTCGGCGGTCATTGCGTACATCTCGTCGTGGGGTTCGCCCACGCTGAGGCCGCCAATGGCATTGCCCCAGGCGCCTTTTGAGGCGATGAACTCGGCGGATTCCTTGCGCAGGTCTGAAAAGGTCGAACCCTGAACGATCGGAAAGAGTGCTTGGTTGTAGCCGTATTTGGGCTCGGTTTCGTTCCAGCGAACGAAGCAGCGGTCGAGCCACCGGTGGGTGCGCTCCATTGCTTCACGTGCGTAGGCCTTTTCGATGGGGTATGCGGTGCATTCGTCGAAGGCCATGACGATGTCGGCTCCGATGGAGCGTTGCACGTCCATGACGGATTCGGGTGAAAACAAATGCGTGCTTCCGTCGATGTGCGACTGGAATTTCACTCCCTCTTCGCGGATTTTGCGTCGGTCTTCGAGGCTATATACTTGAAATCCACCACTGTCGGTGAGCATCGGGCCCGTCCAGGTGCTGAATGCGTGCAGGCCGCCGGCTTGCTCGAGGACGTCGGTTCCGGGGCGCAAATAGAGGTGGTAGGTGTTGCCCAAAACAATATGCGCTCGAGTATCGGCCGCGAGCAGGTCGGGGCCTACCCCTTTGACGGCTCCTTGGGTTCCGACGGGCATGAATATGGGGGTCGGAACCGCCCCATGGGCGGTGTGAAGCAGCCCGCTCCGCGCCTCAGAATGGGGGTCTTTTGCTTGGATATCAAATTGCACCGTGCAAAGGTACGGCGCCGGTTCTTGGACTACTTTTGCCCCGTGATGGAAGTTTGGTATACCGAAGCATCTCGATGGCTGCTCACGCCCATGGCATCGACGTTAATGGTGGCGTCCGGACTCGCGTCGATCGTGACGTTACTCGCAGTGGCTTACGCCTCGCGGGGCTTGTCGGCCCTCAAGCCCAAGGTGTCCGAAGGAGCGCCCGCAGCGGCCAAAGATTTGGCCCTTTTGGTGGTTGGCCGCAACGCTGCTCCATGGTTTGAAGAGTGGATCGCCGCTTTTGCCTCGAGCGGCCTGGCGTCATCTGTAGAAATGATTGTGATCGACAACCAAAGTGAAGACGATACGGCCCACCGGATTGAGCAGCTTCGACTTCAGTACCCATGGCTTACAGTGGTCACCGTTCCGCACAGCGATCGATTTTGGCGCACCCGCAAGCTCGCGATGACCTTGGGGGTCAAGGCGACCAAGCGAAGCAACGTCGTGTGGGTGGACGCGGCGACGGTTCCGCCATCGGACCTGTCGAGCTGGTTGGGTTGGCTCACCAGTCCATTGATGGACCGAAATGTAGCGGCGGTGTGGGGACCAGTTCAGGTAGTCGATGCGAAGTCCGCGGTACGCATTCCCCTGGCGTCGGGCCAACTTTGGGCCTGGCTACGACAGCATACGGGCGGAATTCCGAGCTCACTCATTCCTGTAAATTTGGCGTTTCGTTCTACGGATTTCATGGAGCGAAAGGGCTTTCAAGACAGCATGCATGTCGATGGCGGTGAAGGCGAATTGCTCATGGGTGTCTTATCGGACCCAGGTCGGGTTGCGTTAGCAACAGATGCTGTGGTTGCACGACGCGGAAGCATTCAGCGCGACCCCAAGCTACGTGAGGTGCGACCCGCGGCAGAACAGACTGCGTTGGTCTTGGCATTTATTGGGCTGTGGGTTACAGACTTTGCCGGAATAGTCGCTGCACTGGGCGTATTGGGTCACTGGGTCCTCATCGCTCAAGAGGGTTTGGATCCGCTCCGCGATTTTTACCGCAACCAAGCCTTGTTTGCCGCCGGAAGTTGGATTGCGCTGCACGCGGTAGTAGGCGCAATGCTCATCGTGCACTTTAGTCGTTTTGGTACGTGGTTCGAAGCAGTACGCCTTCCGTTTTGGATTCGTGTGGACGCCGTTCGCCGTCGAATTCCAAAACGCGACCCAATGGCCAAACCCTTTTGGAAGGGCTAATGGACACGTCAGCATTTTCTTTTCTAAGCGACGATGCGATCGCGACGCTCGAAGCACTTCCAGACTTGTACCGCGAATGGAATGCACAAATCAACGTCGTATCGCGCAAAGATCTGGACAACCTTTGGGAACGCCACATCGCGCATTCGCTCGTGTTGGGCCACGTTCTGCCACTCAAGGCGGGCCTTCGGGTGGCTGACATCGGAACCGGTGGCGGATTCCCTGGAATTCCGCTTGCCATCGCCTTTCCCGAGGTAGAATGGGTGCTGGTCGATTCGATCGCCAAAAAAATCAAGGTGGTTCAGGCGGTCGCAGATGCCCTAGGGCTGACCAACGTTCGCCCCGTGTGGGGACGCATGGAAACCGTTAAAGGGCCCTTTGACCTCGCGGTGACGCGTGCGGTAGCTCCAGCCGCCGAACTCAAGCAGTGGATGAAGGGCCACTGGTCGTCCAAGCCCAATACCGCGCTGTACGCCCTCAAGGGCGGAGACCTCAGTGAAGAACTTCGCGGAATTCGCCACCGAATCCACCCGGTGTCTCAATGGCTGCCTGGGGAATTCTACGAGACGAAGGTCATCGTGGAGCTTCCGGCCTGATCGAGTAACTAGTTACGAGCAGCTAGCAACTAGTTGCTGGCAACCGGTTACCCCAAGAACGGGTAGCGGTAGTCCGCAGGCGGAACCAACGTCTCTTTAATCGTTCGGGGTGAAACCCAACGAAGCAGATTCAAGACCGATCCCGCTTTGTCGTTGGTGCCTGATCCGCGCGCGCCACCAAATGGCTGTTGGCCGACGACGGCGCCAGTGGGCTTGTCGTTGACGTAGAAGTTTCCGGCGGCAAAGCTGAGGCGGCGCGTTGCCTCGTCGACGGCGTAGCGGTCGCGCGAGAAAACGGCTCCCGTGAGGGCGTACTCAGAAGTGCGGTTGATCAGGTCGAGGGTTTCGCTCCACTCGGAATCTTCGTAGACGAAGATGGTCAGGAATGGCCCAAAGATTTCTTCGCACATGGTGCGAAAGTGCGGGTTGGTCGTCACCACCACAGTGGGCTCGACGAAGTAGCCCTTGGACTTGTCGTGGCCTCCGCCCACAATCAGCTCGACGTCCTCGCGACCCTTGGCGTAGTCGATGAAGGACACGGTCTTGTCGAACGAACGCTCGTCAATGACTGCGGTGATAAAGTTGGAGGGGTCGCCGGGGCTGCCCATCTTAAAGCTCTTGACGTCTTCGACGAGCTTGGCCTTGACGGCGGGCCAAAGGCTTGCGGGCACGTAGGCACGCGAGGCGGCCGAACACTTTTGGCCTTGGAACTCAAAGGCGCCGCGACTCAGTGAAGTGGCGACTTCGAGGGCATCGGCCGAGGGGTGGGCCAGGACAAAGTCCTTACCGCCCGTTTCGCCGACAATGCGTGGGTAGGCTTTGTAGCGGTCGATGTTGGTTCCGATCTCTTTCCAGAGGTGCTTGAACACGCTCGTCGAGCCGGTGAAGTGCAAGCCCGCAAAATCGGGGTGCTTAAAGACCACGTCGCCCACGGCAGGTCCGTCGGCATAGACGAGGTTAATTACGCCGTCGGGAAGTCCGGCTTTGCGAAAGATTTCCATGATCACCCACGCAGAGTAGATCTGGGCATCGGCGGGCTTCCACACTGCCACGTTGCCCATCAATGCAGGTGCAGACGGCAAGTTGCCTGCAATGGCGGTGAAGTTAAATGGGGTAATTGCGAGAACAAACCCTTCGAGGGCGCGGTACTCCATGCGGTTCCAGACCCCGGGTGAGCTTTCGGGCTGCTGGGCATAGATCTCGGTCATAAACTGCACGTTGAAGCGCAAAAAGTCAGCAAACTCACAGGCTGCATCGATTTCGGCTTGGTGCACTGTCTTGGACTGCGCGAGCATGGTTGCCGCGTTGATCGCGGCGCGGTAGGGGCCGCTTACGAGGTCGGCGGCGCGCAAAAAGATTCCGGCGCGTTCAAACCAGGGCATCGACGACCACGAAGCGTGGGCAGCCAAAGCGGCGTCTACGGCGTGCTCGACGTGTTCTTTGCCACCCCAGTGGTAGCGGCCAATGACGCGCTGGTGGTCGTGCGGCGGTCGGCAGTCGCGGAGCTCGCCCGTGCGAATTTCTTTGCCTCCAATAAACATCGGAATATCTACCTGCTCGCCGAGCATTCGCTCGTAGGTCGACAAAAGGCGGGTGCGCTCTGGGGTGCCCGGAGCGCAGCTGTACACAGGCTCGTTAATGGCCTTGGGGACGTTGAATAATGCGTTCGGCATACATCGAAGGGTTTGGTGCGGCCGCTCGGGTCGCGAGTTGTACGTCAAAGGTCGGTACTGTGGGTCGGTTCGCGAAGAAATTCCAAAATTTCTCCCGTCCGAGCCATGCGAATCGCATGCAGTCCGCCGCCCCGCCAACATCCTGTATCAATTCCCCATGCGTTGGCCGAAGGGTAGAAGCGCGGAATTCCGGGTTCTTGGATCACATGGCCAAAAATTTGAAGCTTGCCGACGTTTTTGAGGGCGGATCGGTTGTGCAGTACCGAGCGCAGGTTGCCTGCGACAAATGGATCGCGGGAGTGGAGCGCAACGCCAGCATGGGTTACGAGCACATACTTATTCTCCCACTTCAATGGGAGGCGGCGCATCCAATCGATGGTTTTTTTCAGCGGAATTCCGCGACGAAGTAGGTCTTTTTTGAACTTCTCATAAAAAGCCAACTTTTGGGTGGGCTGGTCGTAGGCATCTACTAGCATTTGCTCGTGGTTGCCCCGAACGACAAAAACGCTGTACGGATACTCGGTTTGAAGCTCGCGTACGTACTCAATCACCTTTGCTGACTTTGGCCCTTTATTGACCAAATCGCCTACAAAAATGAGAAACTCGTCGTGTGGGTTCCACTTGCCGCGCACTAACGTCTTCAGGGTCTTCGAACACCCATGCACGTCGGCCACGACCAAGAGGTTCACGTTGTGCTGGTTCTACGCGTTGAGCATCACCGGCATGACCAGCATCAGCAGGTCTTCGCCTTCTTCGCTGGGGCGATCCGGAAAGAGCAGTCCCGCGCGGTTGGGCGCAGAAAATTCCCAAACCACTGAGCTGGAGTCTACGTTGCCGAGCATTTCGACGATGAACCGGCTGTTGAATCCGATTTCAAGGTCGCTGCCCTCGTAGCTGCAGGTCAAGCGTTCGTGTGCTTTATTGGCGAAATCCGGATCCTCTGCGCTGATGAATAGCTCGTTGCCGGCCATTTTGAGGCGGATTTGATGTGTCGTCTTGTTGGCAAAAAGGCTGACTCGCTTGACGCTTCCGGTGAACGCTCCGCGATCGACCGTCATGCGGTTGGGATTGTTCTTTGGAATCACCCCCTCGAAGTTGGGGTACTTGCCGTCAATCAGGCGGCAAATTAGGGTGACGCCATCGTAGGTGAACTGTGCATTCTGCTCGGTATAGCGTATCTCGACGAGGTCGTCGTTGCTACCCAGCGTGGCCTTCAAAAGGTTCAGCGGCTTTTTGGGCATGATGAACTCAGCCGTTTGCGGTGCGGCAAAGTCGCTGCGGCGGTAGCGCACGAGCTTGTGGGCATCGGTGGCTACAAACGTGAGACTTTCGGGGGTGAGCTGAAAAAACACTCCGCTCATTACGGGGCGAAGGTCATCGTTGCCCGCGGCAAAAAGGGTTTTGGCGATGGCGGTTCCGAGTACGTGCGCAGGCAGTTCAACGGTAACCGTGGCATCGACATCGGGGGCCTTGGGGTACTCGGCTGCATCGACGTACGAAATGGCGTACTTGCCGAAGTCGCTGCTCACCTCAAGGCTGTGTGCGCTTGGGTTGAAGGTGAACGTTAGCGGCTGCTCAGGAAAGCTCTTGACGGTGTCAAGCAGCATCCGCGCCGGGATGGCCGCGGTGGCGGAGCTCTCGGAAGCCACGTCCAACGTGGTCGTCATCGTGGTCTCGAGGTCAGACGCGGTTATGGTGAGCTTATTGGGCTCGAGTACGACCAAAAAATGGTCGAGAATCGGCAGGGTGTGGTTGGATTGAATGACACCCGAAACGGTCTGTAGCGCGCGGAGTAGTTGTCCGCTGGAAACGATGAACTTCATGCTGCAAAGTAATTACCCCTACGAACGCAATCCGCGAGAACTTTTCAACAGGTGTTGAAGACCGAAGCGCTGTACAAGTACCATGCGGCCGTCTTCTAAAAACGCATAGAAACGGTTGGGATCAAATGCTTGGGGTTGCCCGTCGTCAGTAATCGCCTCGGGATCACCAGCAATGTGGTAGAGCAGCATCGAATTGACACTTCCATCCGTGCGGCGTACTTCAACACGCACCCTCGGTGGCAGGGATTTCAAACTGTCTTGCATGCCGTAGGCACCATCCGAAGGAATAATAACGCCTTCGTATTGGCTGCTCGCTACGGCCTTTAAAAGCGCTTGGACCTTCATCCCGTCTGCAGGTTGCCCAGATAACGTCCAGTTGCCGTTCTTGTTGATAAGTTCTACGTTGGCAGCGGCAGAATCCAGGTACGAAATCACGACCGCTGAAACGGGCTCTTGGTTGGGCCATAGCACACGGTGCCGCCAAAGGTCTTCGCGCAAAAAGAACCGGCTGCTCAAGTAGCCGTTGAATCCGGGAATGTGTACTGCGACCGGACGTCCGAATCCGTCGCGAAGGAAGTAGGTGCCGAGCATGTCGGGAGTTTCAGTTCCGACCGTAAATGATTTAAGCGTTTGGTCTCCAGCAAATACGTCAACGTGTACCCCGTAGGTGGCCATAGACGACAAAATATTCGTCGTGGCGGCGTCCGGAGCAAATCCGCGCAAACGCACCCGGTACAGTGTCTCAAGAAGGACCTCGACGGCGTCGGGGCGGGCGGGGTAGGTTCCATTGATGAGCCAAACTCCGGACTCTAGGGTGAGGACCGCGGTATCAGGGCTGCGGTTCCAAAGCACAATGCGGTCAATGGAAGCGGTGTCTGCAATGGCGAAGTCGTAGGCCTCAGGGCTGAGGTCGTCGTGGCTTCGGTTTTCACGAATGACAAGAAAGCCAACACCAGCGGCAGCGAGGGCTAGGACGATAAGGGTTCCGCGCAAGCGAAAGGGCTTAGATTGAGGCATCAGGTTGGGGTTGTCCGTAGCGACGGCGGCGTACGACGCGGTACAGGGTGTGGAGCAGAAGGACCAAGGCAATCGGAGCAACCGAGTTAAGCGCTTGGTAGAATACCGACTGGGCGTCGACTTTGGGACGGTCGAGTAGGCGCAGGCTGACGTCGCGTCCGCGCACCGAAATCAGGCCGCTGCCCTCGAGCAGGTAGTCCATGGCGTTGAGCACGAAGTCGGAATTGCCAAATTGCTGACCAGTGAACTGGTCGTAGCCCAGCGGAAGGGGAGCTCCGCGCGGAATGTCACTGCGCACAATGTTGCGCTGGTTTTTGGCAAGGTCACCATCACCCACGATGATGAGTTTGGCGTCGGTGGCTTTGGCAGGCGGGGCAGGAAGCTCTGTTTTGGGTACCATGCGGTTTGCGAAGTACGACGGAAGCTCGCCCTCGAGCAGCACCGCCGTGGCCAGCGGGCCTTCGGTGTAGAGGGCCCGCACGGGTTCATTGTAGAGTTCGGCCAAGCTGACTTGGGTCGGAGCCGGGCGGCGGCGCGCGTAGGGCGATGTCTGCAGCAGTATGGTTTTGCGCACCCCGGGGACACGGATGGTGTCCACGGTGGTTCCGAGTTCGTAGCGCACCGCGTTCAAGTTTTTGACGATCGGGTGCTCAGACTGCGGAAGCATCAAGGGGAAGTACACCCACGGGCGCACGGACCGCTGGTCGTTGATGCCGGCGCACACAAGGTCGGCCGCAAGGGTGGTGTTCACGCGAGCCCCGTAGGTGAAGAGCATGCCGTCCAAACCGATGAAGTCGAGGGTGGGGTAGGCTAGGAATTCGGGCGCATAGCTCAGCGAGTCCATTTCGGCGTGCACGGCCTCAATCATCCAGAGCGCGCGCCCATTGTTCATGAGGTACTGGTCGAGCAACCAACGGTCGAGGTCGTTGAAGGCGTCGCGCGGCTTGGCCATGACGATTCCGTCAAAGCTATTGAGCCTGCGAATTTGCATACTGAGCGATGGCTCGCCTGTGATGCTGTCCACAGGAAACTCACGGAGGTTAAATCGGTACACGTCGTAGCTCTTCCGCAGGCTGAGTTCGAGCGCTGCCGTTTGCACGGCCTCGAGCTCGCTGTGCCCATCGATTAGTGCTACGCGCTTTCGCTCCGTCTGTAGCAGGCCGCGCAAGGCGGACGCCAGGGCGTACTCCAGATTTTGGATGCTGGCGTTGATTTGGGCGTCCGGAGCCTGTGCGAACTGCTCAAGCAGCAGCGAAACAGGCCACTGGCGCTCGTTGTAGCTGACTACGGCGCCTGGAAAAACTTGCTGGGTTTTGACTCCGTCGGCCTCTTGAACTTCGAGCTGAATGGCGCCGAGGCCCAGGTTTTGAAGCTGGGTATAGGTGTCGCGGCGCACTTGCGGATCTGGATTCTCGGAAGGATTGATGAGCTCGTATCGAATGTTGCGGTTTCGGGCGCGGAATTCGTCGAGCAAGCGAAGGGTTTCGGACTGAAGACGTTGGAATCCCGCCGGGAAGTCCCCCTCGAGGTAAATCGTCACCAGCATGGGCTCCTCGACCTTGTCGATCAGGGATTCGGTCGCGTCGCTGAGGCTAAAGCGCTGGTCGGCAGTAAGGTCTAGCCGGACAAAGACTGGGCGAAGGGTTGAGAGGGCTAAGGTTCCGACCGCAATCAGAATCGGAAGCGCAGTGCGTAGGTTTTTGGTCGGCTCGAGCATCATGCGCGCTCCGCCCAAAAAGGCCACCGTAAGGCCGGCAAAGTACAAGATGTCGTTGGCGTCAATGACCCCACGGCTCATGGACGTGTAGTGTTCGCTGATGCCCCACTGCAGTAGGTAAAGTCCGCGGTTGGCAATGCTGGGGAGGTCTACAAATGCGTCAAACCCAGCGTACATGGCGAGGCTGCCGGCGGCTCCGCCGACAAAAGCCACGATGGAGTTGTCGGTACTGGCGCTGAAGAGCAGCGAAATCGCGAGGTAGGAACCACCCAAGATGAACAAGCCCAAGTACGAACCGGCGGTGCTGCCCAAGTCGAGGTTGCCCACGGGGTTGCCAAGCACCCACAGCGAGGCGGCGTACAGCAGCGTGGGTAAAAGTGCCAGTCCAAGTAGGGCCATGCCCGCGAGCCATTTGCCCGTGACGATGTGCCAGGTCGTCAGCGGCTTGGCGCGAAGCCAATCGAGTGTGCCGGCGCGGCGTTCCTCGGCCAGCATGCGCATCGCCAGGGCCGGAACCAAGAATAAGAACACCCACGGCGACAGCATAAAGAGCCCGTCGAGTTGGGCGTATCCGCTGTCAAGCAGATGAAAGTTGCCCGGCATTAGCCACAAAAAGACGGCGTTTAACCCGAGGTACACGCTTAAAACGAGTACACCCGTAGAGGACTGAAAAAAGGATGCGAATTCGCGGCGGGCTAAGCTTAGCATGGGGATGGCGTCAGGGTGTCGCAGGACCAAGCGCGCGCAGGAGCGTCGAACCAAGCCTTTAACGTGGGCCAAATTTCGGCAAAAGTGGCGGAACGGCGGTAGTCTTCGAGAAACTCTTCGCCACGCCATTGGCTATAGGTGAAGTAGGTTCCATCGTGGGCGCGGAGCCAGGTCGCGCTAAGGCACCCAGGTTGGTCAGCAACCACCTTGATTTTTTGGGCGACATAGGCTTCAAACGCTTCGCGGTGTTCGGGCGCTACGCTGAGGTGGACGATGCGGGTCAAGGTTTGACTCACCGCAGCTTGAGTTCAAGGGCGTCGCCGGGCTTCATCCCCAGAAGGCGGGCGGCTTGGTTCACGGAATCGCTTCCGCCGTCGACCATTCCGATTTCGAGGAGCTGGTGCCGGTTGTACCGAAAGTAGAGGCTGCCCGACGGAAGCCCCGATTCTCCCCACCACTGGCGGACGCGTTGGCCGCGAACATTCGTTTCAAACGACTGCCCCATATGCCAGCGCTGCAGCCAAGCCTGGTCGGCGTCGGTCACGAGCTGGCCGTAGTGGTCGACGTACTGAACGTGTACGAGGGCCGCCTGGGGGCTTCGCACTTCGGGCTTTAGGACGCTGCGTTCCACCCACTCGCTGCGCGAGGGGCCGAGCAGGCTCGGGCTTCCGCCGTCAAGCAGGTGTGCGGCGGCGGCGGCGAGCAGCGCTTCGGGGGTGCTGCAGTCCAGGCGGTTTTTGAGGTCGAGCTGAACGCGGTTGCTCGGCTGCATTTCGGGGCGAATCATGGCGAGTAGTCCATTGTCTAAACCCACGAAGTGGTGTCCGTCGATGGTGCAGGCGATTAACGCAGTTTGCGGCCAGTGGATGCTGTCCACAAGCACGATGTGTACACTCCCGGTGGGGAAGTCGCCGTAGGCTCCGCGCAGAATGTAGGCCGCTTCGTTGAGGTTGCGCGAAGGAATGCTGTGGGTCAGGTCCACGACCGGAGCCACGGTTCCGGTCCGAAGCATTTCGGCATAGACTCGGCCGCGCAGACCCGCAGAATCGGGATCGCGCCATCCGTAGTCGGTGGTGAGGGTGATGACGGCCACAGGTGTACCTTTGAAGCTGTAAATGTAATGGAGCGCATCGTCCACCTCGAAGACGTCGACCCCCGAGTTCTGTACGGGGAGCACAATTCCCTGATTCGGCAGCTGGAATCGTATGTTCCTAAGCTCAAAATTGTCGCCCGCGGCGAAGTCGTCAAGTTTTCGGGTTCGCCCGAGGACATCGCGATGTTTGAGGAGAAACTTGACCTAATTCTCAGGCACATTCGCAAGTTTAATGTGCTGACTTCGTCACAGTTAGAGCGGATTGTACTCGACGACAGCCCATCGATCCTCAAGAGCTTGAGCGAGGGAGACGAGGTCATCGTGCACGGGGTCAACGGCCACGTCATCAAGGCGCGCACGGCCAACCAGCAGCGAATGGTGAATGCCGTCGGAACCAACGACCTCACCTTTGCCCTGGGCCCCGCCGGAACCGGTAAGACCTACACCGCCGTGGCCTTGGCCGTTCGGGCGCTCAAAAACAAAGAAGTTCGGCGGCTGGTTTTGACCCGTCCCGCCGTCGAAGCGGGCGAGTCCCTCGGATTTTTGCCGGGCGACATGAAAGAAAAGCTCGACCCCTACATGCAGCCGCTGTACGATGCGCTGCGCGATATGATTCCGGCCGAGCGCCTCGTGCAGTTTCTCGAAAACGGAACCATCGAGATCGCACCCCTAGCCTTCATGCGGGGCCGCACCCTTGACCGTGCCTTTGTCATTTTGGACGAAGCCCAAAACACTACCGTGTCCCAAATGAAGATGTTCCTGACGCGCATGGGCCCGTCATCCAAGTTCATTGTGACCGGTGATCCTTCGCAGACCGACCTTCCTCCGCGCGCCGGATCGGGGCTTCCCCATGCCCTTCGCCTGCTCAGCGGAATGAAGGGAATCGGCCACATCGAGCTCGACGGACGCGACGTGGTGCGCCACCCGCTGGTGCGCAAAATCATCGCGGCCTACGACGCCGAGGGCCAAAAATCTATGGCGGCCCGTACCGCCCGTGAAGCTGACAACCAACCACCTAAATCCTAAATCATGGCGTTGACCCATTCCGAATTCCATTTTACCGGCCAAGAGTCCGTCTACCACGGCAAAGTGCGCGACGTGTACCGCCTTCAGGGTGGCCGCATGGTGATGGTGGCTTCGGATCGGATTTCGGCCTTTGACGTGGTGCTCCCCAAAGGGATTCCGCACAAGGGTCAGGTTTTGAACCAAATGGCGGCGCATTTTCTCGAGTCGACGGCGGATTTGGTTCCGAATTGGCGCGTGGCTAGCCCCGACCCCGTGGTGAGCGTGGGCCACACCGCGGAACCGTTTAAAGTCGAGATGGTCATTCGCGGATACTTGAGCGGCCACGCCTGGCGCACCTATGCCTCGGGCGGACGCGCACTCTGTGGCGTTGCGCTTGCCGAAGGTCTGCGTGAGTCGGATGCACTCCCTGAGCCCATCAT
Source organism: uncultured Flavobacteriales bacterium (assembly GCA_903821715.1). GTDB lineage: Bacteria > Bacteroidota > Bacteroidia > Flavobacteriales > Schleiferiaceae > TMED14. Next base: position 4,701 of record CAIJMB010000151.1, on the reverse strand, counting down.
CACCCCCACCACCAAAGAGGCGATTGGCACCCACGACGAAGACATCAGCCGTGAAGAGATTTTGGCGCGCGGAATCGTAAGTGAAGCCCACTACGTTCAGCTCGAATCCTACACCCGGGCTTTGTTTGCCCGCGGCCAGCAAATGGCCCGCGAGCGCGGTCTCATCTTGGTCGACACCAAGTACGAATTCGGCCTAGTGCCCGACGGCCGCATCGTACTAATCGACGAAATCCACACGCCCGACTCGTCGCGCTACTTTGTTGCCGATGGCTACGAAGCCCGCCAAGCGGCTGGCGAGCCTCAGGTGCAACTCTCCAAAGAGTTTGTTCGCCAGTTCCTGATCGCTAATGGGTTTCAGGGCAAGGATGGGCAAGTAATCCCCGAACTCACCGACGAATGGGCAGCTGATGTGTCCAAGCGCTACATCCAGCTGTACGAGTTGGTCACGGGTAAAACGTTTGAACCTGCACCCGACGGAAACCCCGAAGCGCGCATCCACGGCAACGTGGAACGCTTTTTGGCGGCTAATCCCGTATGAAACGAATTTGTTTAGCTGCTGGCCTTGGGCTGTTGGCCCTTGGTGCGCAAGCGCAACTCACGCGTGGTGTGACCGCGGGCTATCACCTCGCAGACGTGCGCGTCTCGTTCAATCCGTTGATTGATCCCACGTTTACTCCGGTGGCCACAGGTCGAGCCGGCTACCATGCGGGCGGATTTTACAGAGCTTCTGCCGGACTTTTCTACGCGCAGCCTCAAGTGTGGCTCACTGGCCTCAACCAGCAGTTCATCATTGAAGACGGGAGCTTTACCCCTGAAGTCCTCGACTGGTCGTTGCTTCGCTTGGATGTTCCCGTCGAGGTGGGCGTTAAGCTCGGACCCTTGTTCGGATTTGTGGCGCCGGTGTACTCGATCGCGTTGGCAGAGACGGGTGAGCTGAACCTCACCGATCCGGGCAAAGGAAGCTGGGGCGGCCAAGTCGGAGTCGGTCTCAAGCTCGGCAGTCTTCAGGTGAGCGCGCGCTACGAGGGCTCTCTTTCGGCTTTTGGTCAAACGCTGTCTATCGGCGGAATCGACTTCGAAACCGACAACCGAATCAACCAATTCATCGCGTCCGCTGCGCTGAAGCTGTAATCCAAACAAAGACCAAATAAAAAAGCCGACCCTTTGCGGGGCCGGCTTTCTTTGTTTTGAAAGCGGAACTACTTGCCGCTTCCTGTGGCAGTAGCTGCAGGCTTCGAGCAGCACGAACCGCCCGCCGGGGCAGAAGCACATCCTTGTGCCTTCGCTGCGGGAGCAGCTTCACCATGGCAGCTTTTGGCGGCGCCAGCTGGCTCGCTGCCGTTGTTTTTCTTTTTCTTGGCCGTGGTTGCCGTAGCAACGGGCTTTTTGGGGTCGGTGTCAGCTTGGGCGTTCACAGCGATTCCGACAGTGAACAGCGCAGCAATGGCGAGGGCAGCAATCTTTTTCATGGTGCAGTTTCAGTTAAATCTTCATCCAAGGTAGGAAAAATTCCCGGGCGGACTTCGCTCAATCGGCCCGTATGCACATATTCGGCCAGTAAACTGCGCAAATAGGGCTGTTGACTGAGCAACGTGAGGCGGTTTTTAAGTGTGGGTAAGTCGTAGACTTCCTGCTCAAGGCGCACAAAGGCGTAGCCTAAAAAGCGCCCGTCTTCAACCAAAAAGGCAGTCTTTTCACCCGGTCCGCGTCCCTTATCGAGGTATACGACACTGCCTTCAGGCCATAGAAAACGGTTAAGCGCTTCAAGTGCTTCATCCGCAGTAGTTGGAAGACCGTCACGATTGGATTGCTCTGGCTCCACATCAGGAACCAACCTCGGGAGCAGGACGTCGCTTAGCGCCCAACCGCGGGCCTCGGCCATTCCCCCGAGGAGTGCAACGCCATCGGCCACAGAATCCACCTGTAGGGCGGGTGGGTCGCGACGAATTCCGCGCACGTCCCACAAAACCCCCTCGTCGGTCTCGATCGGGAACAGACCAAAGCGCAGGTGGTACTTATCCTTGGCCTGGTTGTACGGAGGCTTGAGTTTTTTGAGCTCGACGTGCTCCAAAATGTCAGCGAGTAAAAGGCTGCCGGTCTCTTCGACCCGAATATTTGCTACCTCGGCTTGCAGGGCCAGCGCCTTCTCGCTGGTCGACAAGAAGTGGCGGTCAATCCGTACGCGGAGCTGGTCGGACTTGCCCACGTACAGCACGCGTCCGTCGGCGTTAAAGAGGTAGTAGAGCCCGGTTGTTTTGACGTAGCGCTCGAGCTGCTCGCTGAACTTATGGCGTCCTGTCGCCGAAGGTTGCTTGAGGTACACGCCCTCGATGTACTTCTCTCGGTCTTTTTCGAGCAAAAGTTGCAGTAACTGCACGGTGGCACGGGCGTCGCCGTCGGCGCGGTGCTTGCGGGTGTGCGAAATGTTTAGTTCCGTACACAACGTACTCAATCCGTAGGCGGGCATTCCCGGCAAAAACTTTTCGGCGAGCGGAATCGTGTCCAACACCACCCTCTGGTAGTCGTATCCCAAGCGGGCGAATTCCTCGCGCAAAATTCGGTAGTCGAATGGGGCATTGTGTGCCACAAAGACTGCACCTTCAGTCATTTGCACAATTCGTTTGGCGACCTCGTGAAAGCGCGGAGCCGTGCGCACATCCGGCTCGCGAATTCCCGTGAGTTTTTGAACAAAGGGCGGAATCGGAACCTCAGGACGCACCAGCGAAATAAACTGGTCCACGATTTTACGGCCGTCAAACATAAAAATCGCAACCTCAATGATGCGCTCTTGACCGGGTTTGCCACCGGTTGCTTCGAGATCTATTACTGCGTACATAACTAGTTGCTGGTTGCTAGTTACTGGTTGCTTCGCGCCCCGAAAAGCAGCGAGCCCACGCGGATGTGGTTGCCTCCCTCGGCCAGTGCGAGGTCGTAGTCTCCGCTCATTCCCATGCTGAGCACGGTGATTTGGCCCACGCCAAGTTGTTCTTGGGCGGCGCGGTACAAGCTTGCCAGGCGGGCAAACTCACCGCGGATTTGGTTTCGGTCTTCGGTGAGGCTGGCCATGCCCATCAATCCGACGACGCGGAGGTTGGGGTATTCGTTTAATACGTTTACCGCGCAGAGTCCGAGCACCTCTGCGGGGCTGAATCCTGCCTTGGTTTCTTCTTGGGCAATATGGACCTGAAGAAGAATGTCGATGGTTCGGCCGGCGCGCAGGGCCTCCTTTTGCAGCACCGTCAGTACATCTACGCGGTCAACGCTGTGCACGAGGTGTACAAAGGGAGCGAACTCACGGATTTTATTGGTTTGAATGCGGCCAATCATGTGCCAGCGAATGTCCTTCGGGAGCACGGCGGCTTTGGCGGCAAGCTCCTGCACACGGTTTTCTCCAAAATCGCGGTGACCGGCTGCGTACAGCGATTCGATGGCTTCGTTCGGCTGGAACTTGCTTACGGCGACCAGGGTGGTTCCGGCAGGCAACTGGGCCTTGAGCTCGGCGTAGGCTTCGAGGTTTGCGGTCATTTCCAGGCGTATAGGGTCACGCCCGACCGCAACTTGGGCTCGATGTAAGTGGACTTGGGCGGAACAGATTTGCCCTGGTCAGCCCAGCGTTCGATGTCGTGCCAGTGAGGGTGCGGAAGCACAAAAATGGTTTCCTGGTCGCGGCGTTCCGCTTCGACGGTAGCGAGGTCGACCACACCCGGTTCGTAGCGGATCCGCGCATCGTGACGCTCATCAGTAACATTCCAAAACGGAGCCAGCACGTGATCGTATAGCCAAGTGCTTTCGGGAAACGATAGGTCTTCAGGGTCGAATTGCCACCATCCGCGGTGGTCTAAGGCATAGAATCCGCGCTCAGGAAGGCCCTCAGGCCGGTGGGCCAATGGCTTGGCACCCACGGCTGCGACCCAGTCGCCGCTCGCTACGCCTGCAATATGTCTGTGGAAGGACGAAATATGAAGCTGGCTGCTGTCAACTAAGTAGGCCATGACGTAGGCGTCCTCGCCCAATCGCTCTGATGAGGCCATACGGTGGTGTCCGTCGGCGATGTAGAGGCGTCCCATTTGAGCAAGGGCGGCCTGAACGGTCTCTGGAGCAGGGACCGCCCATAGGGTGTGGACTGCGCCGTCCGTCGTGGCGAAATCCAGTAGGGGCTCGGTGGTCTGAACGTGTGCCGCAGTAGCGGCAAGCTCGGGCAGGGGAGGGTGCGTCAAAAGAACCGGTTCTGCGTGGAATCCGACCGTTTCAAGGTAGCGGGCAAAGAGGGCCTCGCGTGCCTCTAAGGTGTGCTCGTGCTTAATGATGCGTCCGGCCCGGTAGTCCTCGAGCGAGACCAGTCCGAGGAAGCCCACAAACGTATGACCCGACCACTGCTGGCGGTAGAGGTAGATGTGGGGCTCGGCGTCGGCGACGAGGGTTCCGTCGGCCAAAAAATCTTCAAAACCCGTGCGCACCCCGCTGAACCGAGCGTCTTCGTGCGCCGAGCGCCGTTGAAGCACGTGCAGAAAGGAGTAGGGGTTGGTCCCGAGCTTATGCGCCAGTTCCTCTTCGCTATAGGTGACGTACGACCGCGTGCTCACCAATCCGGCGAGCGCGCGGGGCGGACGAACCGCAGCAAAGGGCTCAAAGCGCGTCACGGGTCAGGCGTGGGCGATGATGGTGTCGGCCAACTCGGTGCTGATGCGGTCTTGGGCTTCT
>CAIJMB010000150.1 GCA_903821715.1 uncultured Flavobacteriales bacterium | reverse complement strand
GTGCTTTCAACTGTCCCCGTAATGTTCAGCTACTGGACGCCTGGGCGCGACGGCGCCGCAGTGGCGGAATTCTTGAACGACCACCTCGCCGAAGTCGTGGCCGGCAACCCCAATCGTTTTGAGGGCCTCGGAACCTTGCCTATGCAGGACACCGACCTCGCCCTGCGCGAACTCGACCGCTTTGAGCGCCTCGGGCTGCGCGGAGTGCAAATCGGTTCGAACATCAACCAGCGCAACCTCGACGACCCTGCATTTTTTCCCATTTTTGAGGAGATGGCTCGCCGCGGTCTCGCCCTTTTTGTGCACCCCTGGGACATGATGGGCAGCGACGACATGAAGCGATACTGGCTCCCGTGGCTCGTCGGAATGCCCGCCGAGTCCAGCCGCGCGCTGTGCTCGCTCATTTTTGGTGGGGTGTTCGAGCGGCTCCCCTCGCTGCGGGTGGCCATCGCCCACGGCGGAGGGTCGTTTCCCGCCACCCTTGGCCGCATCCAGCACGGATTTGATGTTCGGCCCGACTTGGTGGCCGTGGACAACGCGGTTCCGCCCACCGAATACCTCGGCAAGTTTTGGGTTGACAGCCTCGTGCACGACCCGCACGCCTTGGCCAACTTGCTGCGCCTAGTGGGCGAAGACAAAATTGCGGTGGGTTCCGACTACCCCTACCCATTGGGCGAAGCGGTTCCGGGCGATTTGGTGCGGAGCATGCCCTGGTCGGACGCTGTCAAGGCCAAGGTGCTGCGGTACAACGCCGAGCAATGGCTGTATGGCAGCTAGTAACTAGTAACTAGTTGCTAAATGAAGCGTGGATCCGTTTCCATGACGTGGCCGCAGCTGGTGCAGGTGCGCTTGGTTTCGCTGCTGTAAAACTCTTTGAAGTGGGGAAGGAAGTCCTTTTCGATGTTGTGCAGCTCGAAGTAGGCGGCGTGCAGGGGGTTGTTGCAGGATTCGCAGAACCAGAGTAGGCCGTCGGTGAAGCCCTTGCCGGCGCGCTTGCGCTCGATGACGAGGCCGATGCTGCCGGCTTCGCGCATGGGTGAGTGCGGAGTTTTGGCGGGGCAGACAAACATGTCGCCGGCTTCGAGGACGTGGTCGACGGGGCGTCCGTTCTCTTGGGTGCGCACGGTGATGCGGCCCTCAAGTTGGTAGAAGACTTCTTCGGTTTCGTTGTAGTGGTAGTCCTTGCGGGCGTTGGGGCCGGCGACGACCATGACGATGTAGTCCTCAGACTCGGGCGTGAGGTTTTTGTTGCCGACGGGGGGCTTGAGTTCGTGGCGGTGCTCTTCGAGCCAGCGGTGGAAGTTGAATACCATGACCCGAATATACTCCGCTACTGTTTAAGGACCTTCAGCACCGTTTGGTTGTTGACCTGAATCAGGTACAGGCCGTCGGGCCAGGTTTGGGCAACGATGCGCAATTCTTCGCCCTGAGCAACCGATGCGGTGATGAGTTGGCCCACGGCGGATCGAACCTGCACCCGGTCACCTGAATTCAGGCCCTCGATTACGAGGACGTCGGCGACGGGATTGGGGTAGGCCGACAGGGCGAGTTGCGCATCCTTGGTGTCACCAAGTATGTTCACTTTCAGCACTCGGTAAAGCTGAGTGGTGCAGCTCGTGTCGTAGACGGCGAAATTGAGGAGTCCGCGCGTGATGTCGTCGTAGCCGTCGTAAATCTTGGCTTCAATGGCGGCAGAGTCTGAAAGGCAGAAGCAGTTTTTTTCGAGTTCAAGATTGAAGTCGCTGCCGTTGAGAACATTGTACAAAACATTGTTGCACAGTTGATTGTCCTCGACAACTGGAACTCCTCCAAGATTTCCCCAAGCGGTCGTTCGTGCTACGGTCAGTCCGTTTTGATTGGACTCGACGGTGTTGTTGGTAAAGTAGGTGTCGTTGTATACGTCGGCTGCCCATTCGTTTCCGGTAAAGCTGCAGTTTTCAATGATGCATGAATTGGCTTGGTTGATTCCGCGCCCGTTTTCGGTGAAGCTGCAGTTGCGAATCCAGGCTCCGCCAGGCGACTCCATTGCCCGATAGTTGGCGATGAAGTTGCAGTTGTTGAATCCTATATAACTTAATATGAATGGGTTAGCTGAAAAGTGGCCGTAGTTGTTGCTGTCGAATTCGCAGTTTAAGAATTCGGTCGCCGAATAGTATCCGTTGGAACCCACGTTGTTTTGGGTAAAGCGGCAATGGGTGATGAAGTTCGTGTCGACTTGGCTGTAGGCGTTGATGAAGAGTCCGTATTCGTTGTTGTAAAAGATCGAAGAATCGACGTCCATGGGACTCGGATACATAAGGCCGAAGTAGTTGTGTTCGAACCGCATGTACTTCCAGGCGTGGTGCGTACTGTCGGCTTGGTCGTTGTCAAGGGCGTGGTAGGCATTCTTGAAGTGAATGGCATTGAGGTCGATGGTTCCGCCCTGTGTGCCTTTAACGAGGATGCCTGCCCATGCGTACTTGTTGGTGTCGTTTGGGACCGCGCTTTCGAAGACAATAGGTTGCGATTTGGTACCTAATGCAACGAGTGCACCCCGCACTTCAAGGTAGTATTGGTTGCCGAGTCCTGGGTTTTGGACTTTGACGATGACGCCGGGTTCAATGGTGAGGGTTCTCCCAGGAAACACGACGATGGAGCCCGTCATGGTGTATGGGGAGTTCGCAAGCGTCCAGGTGGTGTTGGCGTAAATGCCGCCTTGTACGTTGGTTTGGGCTGAGGCCCAACCCGCAAGAGTGAGGCAAAAGATCAAAAGTAGTGAGCGCATAGTCGAGGTTTCTAGCTTCCTAACACCTGAGCGAATACAAGGTTCGCGGGACTCTGAACTTTCCTTTGGCACACTTTTAGTACTATGCGAAACAAAGTACCAAGCTTTATTTATATCTTTGCATTAATGAATACTGAAAACGCACGGGCGCAAATGCGCAAGGGGGTCCTCGAGCTCTGCGTGCTTCGGGTTTTGGGACGCGGAGAGGCCTATGCCTCGGACATCTCAGAAGCCTTGAGGCAGGCCGACTTGCTCGTGGTGGAGGGTACGCTGTATCCGCTACTCACCCGAATGAAGAACGCGGGCTGGTTGGAGTACCGCTGGGAAGAGTCCAAATCGGGCCCACCCCGCAAGTACTACCAACTTACCGAGACGGGCCGAATTCTGCTTGAAGCGCTCAATTCGGAATGGACCGCTTTTATCGACGCTGTAAACTCCCTCAAGAACTCATGAAAAAGACTATTGACATCAACCTTGGCGGAATGCTCTTCCATTTGGACGAGGACGCCTACGCCGTACTGTCGGCCTACCTCGAAGCGCTTCGCCGCCACTTAGCTGCGACCGAAGGTCGCGAGGAGGTGCTCGCCGACATCGAGGCGCGCATCGCCGAAATCTTCATGCAGCGCATGGCGGGCACCCGCCAGGTGGTGAGTACCGACGACGTACAGGCGGCCATGAGCACCTTGGGCCAGCCCAAGGACTTTGCCGGTGAGTCTGCCGAAGAGCCTGAGCCTGCCATGGCTGAGGAACGTTCGCGCCGTCGCCTGTACCGCGACCCCGAAGAGCAAATGATCGGGGGCGTCTGCTCGGGCTTTGCGAGCTACTTTGATGTGGACGTGGTCATCGTGCGCATTCTGTTTGTGCTCTTCGGCCTTTTCACGGGCTTCGGAGTGCTACTGTACTTCATCCTCTGGGCAGCGACGCCCAAGGCGGTTACGCCTGCAGAGCGCTTGGCCATGAAGGGCAAGCCGGCGACGTTTGACAACATCCGCCAGACGGTCGAAGAGGAGTTTAAGAACGTTGAGGCGCGCCTCAAAGACAAGGAGAACCACCGCAAGGTGCGTCGGGCTGCGCAAGGTATTGGCGACGTGATCACCAGCATTTTGGTAGGCTTTGGTCGCTTTTTGGGCGGACTGTTTTTAGTCATCGCGTTCTTCTTCGGATCAACCATTCTCGTTGCTGTTTTTGGCAACGGAATCACCATTGACGGTGCACACCTATCCGTGTCGGAACTCTTGGGCATCTTCTTGCCCGCAGGTTTTGGCCTCGCGTACTTCTGGACGGCGACGGCCCTTGTGCTCGTTGGGCCTTTGGTGGCCTTGGTGCTGCTGGCGCTCCGCTTGCTCTTTCGCCAAAAGGGACCGGTGCACCGCGCGATTATGGGTACTGCGCTGATGCTGTCCATTGTCGGAATCGCACTGATGGGCGTGCTGGGAGCGCGCTTTGGTTCGGAATTCCGCGAGGAGGCGACCGTCGTGCACGTGGAGGCGCTTCCGCAAGGGGTAAAGCAGTGGACCATGGTGATGGCTACGACTCCGGTCGAGGGCGGAACCAAGCTTCACTTCAGCGACGACGACACGGACGAAAGCTCGTGGATTCTCACAGATTCAGAGGTATACTTTGACGGAATCGATGTGGATGTGCGTCCGACGTTTCGCGACACGCCGAGCTTGGAATGGACTGCTGAAGCCCAAGGGGGATCGCGCCGTTCGGCCCGCGAGCGCGCAGCAGCGGTCACCTACGAGGTGCGCAGCGATAGTACCGGACGCATTTTAATTGGCGACCTGCTTCACTACCCAAAGCCTGACCGCTTTCGCGGCCAAACCGTAGAGCTCGTGCTCTACCTACCGGTTGGGCACAGTGTTTTTTTGGATGCAACGACGGTTCCGTACCTCGACGATGTGGCCAATACCGAAGACATTTGGGACGGACACATGGGCGGCAAGACCTGGCTCATGACCGAGCAGGGCTTGGCAGAGTTCAAGTAAACCAGAGCTTTTTGCACATGAGGGGGGCGGATGCCCCCCTTTTTTTATGGCTGAATGGCTGAGGCCGCGTTCCCCAAATGAATGAGTACACTGGTTTGGACGGTTATGCTGGTGAGCCCGCTTGCCTCGGTGGGCAAAACTGAAGGTATAGGTTTGCCAAAGTCCCACATATACAGGGTGTTGTTTTTGGTAAATGTCCAGGGTGGGGCCTGCCAGCGGTCCAGCCAAAGGGGTTCAATTTGGCCTTGGTCGCCTGCGGTTCCGGTAGAGGGATTAAGGCGAACCCACCATCCGCGGCTGCTCAGAAGGTCCCAAGTTTGGGTGCTCGGGTTGAGTCCGTGGACGCCAAAGTCAAAGCCGCCTGGGAGCCGTCGGGCCCACAGCCGTTGGCTATTGGTGAGGTCGAACGCGACGGCGCTGTCTTGACTCGCAACGTAGGCCACGCCGCCCGCCACGGCGGGCGGGTGGCCGGTTCCGTCGCCGCCCACGAGGCGTTGGTGGTGGAGTCGGCCATGGTCGGCCCACCAGAGTTCGCAGTGGGTTCCGCGCCGAAGGACGGCGAGCCAGCCGCGCTTCCAGCTTCGGGGCGCATCAAAGAGGCCTTTGCGGCCGGGCGCTGTGGCAAGGACGGTCCATTGGCCTTGAAACCACCGAAGGATTTGGTTGGCCTCGGGTCCAAGGCTTGCGGAATCGCGGCGCCAACTCAAAAGGATTCCGCCCTCGGGGTCGCGGTGGCCGGAGCGAAAACTCGCTCCGCCCGAGGGGTACGGGATGAGGTGCAGCGGCTGCCCCGGCTGAATGAGGGCAAGGCTTTGCGCCCCGAAGAGCACGACCGCGCCAGGCTGAGCAACGACGTTTTCTTGACCCCACGATAGGTCGCGAAAGCCAACGGGCCATGGCCAGGACTGCAGAGGGTGGCCGTCGGTTGCGCGCAGCCAGCGAAGGCTGTCGCCGTCGCTCCAAAGAGCTCCTTCGGATGTGTCCTGGCCCAACGCATAGGGACCAAAGCTTGGTCCCTCGAGAGAACGCGACCAAATGATTCCCGGTGCCGAGGGTTTGGGGAACTCAGCAGGCCGGCAGCTCCAGACCGCCAAGGCTGTAGCGGTGAGGCCGAAGAGGCCCCACGCCACGGCGGACGCGCGTTTGAGGCGCGCCCGCCCGTCAGAGGTTCCACCACTCATCGGGTGGGGGTTGCAAAGAAGGCTCCTCCCGGAATCTGACCGTTCATCACGCGGTTGAGGACCGATTTGGTCACCGAGGAGTTGCGCATCTGCTGGTGGTTGGTGCTAGGCATGAGCACGGACGCTACGGCTCCGTTTAAGATGCCGGCAGACTCGGCCAAGACCACGCCGTCGCTCGGTTTTTCGACCAATTGGTACTCGTAGATCGGGAAGGTCAGGCAGTCTCCGTCGCCAAAGCAGTCCGCGGGGTCGTTGACCGGGTACCAAGTAGGGGCACT
>CAIJMB010000149.1 GCA_903821715.1 uncultured Flavobacteriales bacterium | reverse complement strand
TCATGCCCACTGGGCCGCCGCTCGCGCCTTGCGTGGCAAAGTGGTTGATGGCAGGAATCTCGATTCCATCCAAGAAGAAGATGTTTTCATTCGGGCCGCCGCCGCGAATGATGAGGTCATTGCGAAACGCCGCACCACCACTGGCCACACCGGGAAGTGACTGAATTACTTTAGAAATGTCTTTGTTGGCGCCCGGATTGCGTCGGATTTCGTTGATTCCGATGCTTTGAACGCTCACGGGAGATTGGTCCACACGCTGAAACTGGGCTTGGGCAGTGATTTCGACTTCTTCAAGCTGGGTGGTGGATTCCTTGAGGCGCACGGGAAGTTCGGCCGCCTTGGCCCGAGTGAGTTGAACCTCGAATGCGGTATATGCTTGGTATCCTATGGCCTCGACGCGCACGTTCACTAATCCAGGGGCGAGGTTTTCGATGCGGAACTTGCCTTCGAAGTCGCTAAGTCCCGTAGCGCTGCGTCCTTCGATTCGGACAACGGCGCCGGGAATGGGTTCATTGGTGACATTGTCCACGATGGTGCCTCGTATGCTTGCTTGGGCTAACGCGTTGAACGAGAGGAGACTGAACGCAGTGACTACTACGAAACGCAGGGTTTGTTGAATCTTCATACCCGAATTAACCACTTTTGTGGGTATTTGTTCAACAAAAAAGGGCATGAATTCCGATTTCGGAATCATGCCCCTCAATGTGTGACGGGTTGAATTACTTCAAACGCTGGATCAATGCCTGCACTTCAGCCTCGCTTCCGAATGGCTTGGATGTCTTCTTGGCGTCGACCAAACCTGCTTCGAGCGCACGTTGGGCAGACTTTAATGCGTCCGCTTTTTTGCCTTTCGATTCTAGGATTTGGGCCAAGAGGTAGTGTACATACCAATTATCGCCTTTCATGCTCGCGGCCTTACGAGCCCATTCTTCGGACTCTGGCATCATATTCTCGTAACCATAGCGGGCCGCATTTCGGTATACCGTCCACTCGGCTTTGGGATCAGCCAAAGCTTTGTCAAGGTTCTCTTTGGCTATCCGTTCCGTTGGAAATGAAACGGGGAAGCGCGCCGAGCGGTCACCCCAAGAGACCACGAGATCAGCCGAGCTCTTTTGAAGGTTGTCCCAGTAAATGAGGAGCGACTCAGTGCGCATCTGGCCTACTTCAATGGGTGTGGTTATCCGAAGTACATCCTTTTTCTCGTCATAGGCGTAAACGCCCCAACCTTCGATGTCGCGGTTGATGACGAGCGTCCATTCTCCATCATTTGCGAAAAGCGACAGGCTGTAGGTTCCAGCCGGAACGCTTCCGGATTTGAAAAGGATCTCGGTGCTGGTAGTCAGTAACGTACTGTTGTTGGCCCCAAGACGCCAGTGCTGTCCTGATTGAACTACTTCGTTGTAGACATCGCGACCACGCGCGCTGGGACGCCAGTAGGTGAGCTTCGTGTCGGTGAGCCCAATACGCTGCTCTACGACTGCTTTTGGTGACAGTTGGGGCAGATCTTGAGCGGTCAATGCGGCGGCACTTAATGCTGCGATGAGATAGATGGTTTTCATAGGTCCAATTTACACATTAAACAAGTCGCTCGAGCGAACGGTTCACGAAGGCGGTCAGCCGCTCACCGGTCAAAAGGCCTTGCTGCAGTAGTGCTAGATCTTTGGCGTGTAGAATGAGCTGGTCGCGCTCGGCGGGTTCATCAGACGTGAGGATTTTGCCTGCCAGCGCATGGTTTCCGTTCACGACGACGTCGTAGTGGTCCGGGAAGTCGCCCATGCCCATGAATCCGCCGCCACCGGTCGCACTCATCTCCTTCATGCGGCGCATGTACTCGGGCATCACGACCATCATCGGCAGGTCGTCGCTGGCCAGCGCTTCGACGCGAACACTGTAGTTCTTGTCGTTGATGGCGCCTTCGACGTAGTCCTTGAGGCTCTCTTTTTCTGAATCAGTCAGCAGGTGCGCTCGCTCGCCTTCTTTCGGAATCAGTTTGTCGAGCATGTCGCTGTCCACACGTGCGAAGCGAACTTTTTCTTTGGCGCCCTCGATTTTTTGAATCCAGTGCCCCGCAATCGGAGAGTCGAGCAGTACCACGTCGTAGCCTTCGGCCTTGGCCTTTTGGATGTAGCTGTGCTGGCTGTCTTTGTTCGAGGCATAAAGCACCACCTTCGTGCCCTCTTTGTCGGTCTGCAGGGTGCTAATTTTTTCGAGGTACTCGTCGACCGTGTAGTTCTGGTCGTCCACCGCGCTGCGTAGTAGGCTGAACTTCTGAGCGCGCTCAAAGAACTTGTCGTCAGTCACCATTCCATACTCGATGATGACGGCAATGTCCTTGAACTTTTGCTCAAAGTCGGCGCGGTCAGCCTTAAACATTTCTTCGAGCTTGTCAGCCACCTTTTTGGTGATGTGACCGCTGATTTTTTTGACGTTTCCGTCGGCCTGTAGGTAGCTGCGCGATACGTTGAGCGGAATGTCTTTGGAGTCAATAACCCCGTGCAGCATCATCAAGAATTCAGGAACGATTCCCTCCACATTGTCGGTTACAAATACCTGAGATTGGTAGAGCTGGATTTTGTTCTTGTTCAGCTCCATGTTGGGCTTGATTTTCGGGAAGAATAAAATTCCGGTCAAATCAAACGGGTAGTCTACATTCATGTGGATGTGGAAGAGGGGCTCCTCAAACGTGTAGGGGTAAAGTGCTTTGTAGAAGGCCTTGTAGTCCTCGTCGCTGAGTTCGCTTGGCTTTTTGGTCCACGCCGGGCTGTCCGGGTTGATGACGTTGGGGACCTTCTTGGTTTCCCACTTCGCGTCTTCGCCTTCTTTAGCGGCGTTCAAGCGTTCGTCTTTTTCGCCGCAGATGATGGGCACGCTCATGAATCGGGCGTACTTCTTCAGCAGTTCGTTGATCTTAAACTCCTCGAGAAATTCTTCGGAATCGCCGTCAATGTGCAGGACGATGTCGGTTCCGCGGTCCTTTTTCTTTTTGGTGTCGAGGCTGTATTCAGGTGAGCCATCGCACGACCACAGAACGCCTTCGTCTTCGGTGGACTTCCAGCTGCGGGTGTGGATTTCGACCTTGCTCGACACCATAAAGCTCGAGTAGAATCCGAGTCCAAAGTGGCCAATCATGGCGCCTTTGTCGATCTTGCCCTCGTAAGCGTTGACAAACTCGGTGGCTCCCGAAAAGGCCACGTCGTTGATGTACTTGTTGACTTCATCGGACGTCATACCGATTCCGCGGTCGCGAATGGTGATGGTCTTTTTCTTTTTGTCGACGTCGACGTGAATGCTGAGGTCGCCGAGTTCCCCAGAGAATTCGCCGAGGTTGCTCAGCGTTTTGAGCTTGTTGGTGGCGTCAACCGCGTTCGAAATCAGTTCGCGAAGGAAAATTTCGTGGTCGCTGTAGAGAAATTTCTTGATGACGGGAAAGATGTTGTCCGCCGATACATTGATTTTACCTGTAGCCATTTTTTAATCGTTTAGTGCGTTCCCTCAGGAACAAGGGGCATGCCACAGCCGTTACCTTCGTAGAGAACTGACAAAATGGCAAGCACCCCGTTTATTACCGTGCGTTTTTTTCGCTGGCAGGGCCGCAATGCCCAGTGGTGGGCCTTTGGTTCCCAAGGTTTTGCCTTGCGTCAACCGTGGTCGGCCGACGGACTTCGCTTCGCCAAGCAGCTCGGAAGCGGTGCCGGGAGCGGATTTTCAATCTGGCCGGACTTCAGCACCTATGCGTGGTTTGGTGTTTGGGATTCCGAGTCGCAGGCCGAAGCCTTTTTTGAGGGCGACACCCGCTGGGCCGAGTGGCGTGCATCAGCCCACGAGGAGTGGGGCTGGAATGCCCAACCCGTTCGCGGCCACGGTAGCTGGGGCGGAATACATCTGCTCGAGGGGGCAACGCTCGCGACATTGAATCCAACCGACGAAGTGGCCGTGCTCACTCGAGCGCGCATCAAATGGTCGCAGGCGATTCGCTTTTGGTGGAACGTTCCAGGTGCCAGCCGCCACCTCGATCAGTTGCCGGACCTGATGTACCGCAAAGGCGTAGGGGAGCTGCCCCTTGTCGAACAGGCCACGTTAAGTGTGTGGCGCAACGCCGAAGCCCTCGACGCCTTTGCCTACCGAAGCCGCGAGCATGCACCCATGGTGCGCAAAACTCGAGAATTCGGTTGGTACAGCGAAGAAATGTTCCTCAGGATGAAGGTATTGACCCGTTGGGAGCCGCGCCCTATCTTGGGTGCATGACCGGACTGCGCTACCTTCTTTCTCTTCTGCTTCCTGCATCCATTTACGTGGGGCTGTTGAGCCATGGGCCATGGGCCTATGCGGCCCTAGCATTTGCGTTCGGGCTTGTGCCACTGCTCGAGGCGGTTTTGCCCACGTTTGCGGCGAATCTAAGCGAGACCCAGCGGGCCGAGCGACTGCGTCAACCGTGGTACGACGTACTTGTGCTGGTCCAGATTCCGCTTCACCTCGGTGCGATTGTACTCTTTTTAATGGTGGTGCCCGAAGACCGCGCCGCCGGCGACCTCACGTCATTGGTCGGGCACATTACGGCGATGGGCGTTTCGTGCGGGTCCCTTGCAATTAATATCGCTCATGAGCTCGGTCACCGACCCAACGGCATGTACCAACGGCTTGCCCAAGGTCTTTTGGTGACCACACTCTATGGGCAATTTTTCATCGACCACAACTTGGGCCACCACAAAAACGTCGCTACGCCTGAGGATGCGTCGACCGCACGCTACGGTGAAGTACTGTATAACTTTTGGTTCCGCAGTATCATTGGGGTGTGGCAGACCGCGTGGCGACTGAAACCTGGACTAATGGCGCTACTTTTTTCTGCTGAGGTGCTGATGCTCTTGGGAATTTGGATGAGTGCACCCTTGGCATTCGTTCCATTCCTGCTCGCTTCGCTAATGGGGATTCTACTCCTTGAGACGGTTAACTACATCGAGCACTATGGGCTCCTTCGGGCAAAAGTGAGCGAGTTCCGCTACGAAAACGCCCAACCGATTCATTCGTGGAATTCAAACCATCCGCTCGGTCGCTTTATGCTGTTTGAACTCACGCGGCATTCAGACCACCACGCAAACCCATATAAGCCCTACCCGGTGCTGGATCACTTTGACGAGGCACCACAAATGCCAGCGGGCTATCCGGCGATGATGGTGCTGGCGGCGGTTCCGCCGATTTGGTTTCGGGTGATGAATCCTCGGCTAAAGCCAGCAACTAGTTGCTAGTTACGCAACTAGACACCAGCAACAAGTTACCAGTAGCAAGAAACTAGAATGGATTGGTAGCCCAGACGCCGAGTTCGGGGATGAATCCGCGGTCGTCCATCGCCAAAGCGCTCACCATGGCATGGGCTAGCTCTTCGGGGCGCAGCATGTTGTCCTTGAGCGGCTTCTCTTCGCGGTTCTCGACATTGAATGCGGTGGGTACTGCGGATGGGTTCACCAGCATCACGCGAATGTTGAATGGACGCAGTTCGTCGCGCCAGCATTCGGTCATTCCGCGCACGGCAAACTTAGAGGCGGCGTAGACGGTTCCGTTTTTAAATCCGCGCACACCTGCACTCGAAGCAATGTTGATGATGTTGCCCTTGTTTTGGGCCTTCATACGGCGGGCGGCTTCGCGACCGATGAGTGCGGCGCCAAATACGTTGGTGTGAAAAATGGTTTCGAAGTCCGACCACGACACTTCATCCATGGGACCAAAGAATCCGATGCCCGCGTTGTTGACGAGCACGTCAAGTCCGCCCCACTCGTGGTCGATTTCGGCGTACATCGCCATAATGTCGGACTCCTTGCTCGCATCATAGGGCAGTGCCCAGGCGCCCAGTTCAGCGGCTACTTGTTTGAGTTTGCTGCGGTCGCGTCCGGTGATGGCCACGCGAGCTCCGCGCTCGATGAGCAGTTGGGCAGTGGCTTTACCGAGGCCTGAAGAGCCTCCGGTGATCAAAATGCGGGCATTGGTGAATTCCATGGATACAGTTTAAAAAGATAACGGGTGCGGACTGCGCAAGTTCACGTGAACCGGTACTCTATAACGCGGTCGCGCACGTCAAAGGGAACTACCGAACTCAATCCAAGGTAGTTGGCACCATCTTCTGCAGAAGAGAATCCGCGGAACGCAGCGAGGGGCGGCATGCCGATGAGCTCAGAGCCTCGGGCTTCGAGCCCATGGTTTTTTGCTAACTGATTGACAGTGTCGAAGACATCCTTGAGTACCGCTCGGTTGAGGTCCGTGATGTTGCAGCTCACTTGACTGCAGCCAAATTCAGGAGTATCCCAGCCGATGGCGCGTACACCGGGCAAACCGCCATCTGGGTGCTCGCGAACGGCTGCGGCAATTTCTTTGGCCACGGCAAGGTTGGTTGAAGAAAGATTCACGTTGTAGGCAAGCAAGAAGTCACGCGCTCCCAGCGCCATTGCGCCAAACTCGGGGTGGTAGGTCCCGAAGTCGAGATCGTTTTGGCGAGTTTCGACGCCCTCGTACTGGCCTTTTCGGACGTTGGCAAGCAGGCGGAATTCCGGGCGTCGAGCGTTGCGGGAATAAAACCAACCTCCGGCGGGAAGCTCGCTCAGTCCAGAAGCCACTCGTTCGGCCGCTTGGTCGGCGAGGGCCGATTCTTCAGGCCTCAAGGCCACTACCGGGCAGACGTCCACGGCGCCGATGCGTGGGTGTGCCCCATGATGCTGGCGCATATCAATATGTGTGGTGGCGGCGGAAACTAACGCAATGCATCCGTCCACCACGGCGTCCGCGGGACCCGCAAACGTGTACACGGTTCGGTGGGCATCCCAGCCGGCGTCGCGGTGCCACAGCTGCACCTCGGGTACGTCACGTAGCGCGGAACTAAGCGCGTCGAGTACGGCGGGGTCGCGCCCTTCTGACACGTTGGCGACGCATTCCAGCCATCCTGCCGGGGCATGCACTACCAGGGGAGGTTTTGGGTTCCTCGCACAAAGTCAAGTAGAAGCATGGCGGCGGCTTTCGCCTGGCCGGGTCGCTCGCCCTCAGAAGCGTAGCTCAGAGCCAGTTCGGTGAGGTGCACGTAGGCGACTTGGCCGGTCTGTCCGGCGCGGTAGGCCAGTTCGCGTGCCTGCAGCCAGGTCCATCCACTCGACGTTTGGGCGCTTGATGGAGCGCCAGTAATTCCGTCCACGTCGATTTCGAGACCAAATCGACCCAACTGCACGTGGCCAAGCATTCGGTCGAGGGCGGATTCCCAGGATGTTTCGCCGCGCACTGCCCACGATTCAAACGTTTCAAACGCCCAGCCATTGGTGGACTTCAGTCGTTCAAGGCTCGCAGCGTTCACCGCGTACTCACTCAGACCCAGCACCGCATAGCGGTCGAGGTAGCCCCGCGAATGGGCGTAGCTGAACCCATTGCCGCTGTGGCGCCCTTCGAGGTCGCGCACGTCGGGGTGCGGATCCAGGTTCAGCGCATGCACGGCTTTGCCTTGGGTTTCAGACGCTGCCCAAAGCAAGGGCAGTGCGTTGTTGTGGCCGCCTCCCACGACCAAGGGGATGATTCCGGCCTTCATCCAAGGCAGCACCGCAGCATGAACCGCTTCGTCCACTGCGTCCACGCTGCCGGCATGGCGCAAATCTAAGATTCCGCCCCAGGCAAAGTCAGTGCCGCGCACCCAATCGTTGCACGGAATGTTCAGGAGCGCCCGAAAGACCGCTTCAGGGCTGTCTGCTGCTCCTGGGCGCCCGCCGTTGGCGCGCACGCCTAGATCTTCGGCAATGCCGAACAGCACAAACGGCGCCTCACCTAGCGGGGCGAGTGCGTCACCAAGACGCTGCTCTCCGGCACGCGGTGTGTACAGGTGGGACCAAGGATTATCGGCCATAAATCAGGGTTTGGGCGATTCGGTGTTCGCTGGTGAAGTAGGGGAGTTCTGCGAAGTCGTCCATCGGATGAGTGAGGATGACGTGCGCTTCCATTCCGGGCTGTATGCGGCCCATTCGTCCTTCGGCGTCCACAGCATAGGCCGCGTTGGCAGTGAGTGCAGCTAAGCCTTCGTCAACGCGAAGCTTCATTTGGTGCGTGGCGAGGCTCCAGGCCATGCGCAGGTCACTCGACGGCGCGGAACCTGGATTGCAGTCCGATGCGATCGCCAACGGCAAGCCCGCATC
>CAIJMB010000148.1 GCA_903821715.1 uncultured Flavobacteriales bacterium | reverse complement strand
TCGGTGATTTGGGCATGACCGACGTAGTCGTCGAGGGCTGCGGCGGTGCGGGCGTCGTTGACGCCTTGAGCGAGGCCCATCATGAAGACGCCGGCCCAGACGCCGAGGGCCATGGCTCCGACGACCACGCCACTGCGCCAGGGGCTGCGCCATATGTTGCGCCAGGCCATTTGAATGAGGAGGTTCATCGGTGAACGGGGCTAGTTTTAAACACGGTGCGCAATGGCCATGCTGCGGAGAGCAGGGCGATGACTACGATGATTCCGCCGTGCGTCAGCGTGATGGTCCAATCTAGACTTGGCGGAAGTATGGGTTCCCATCCCTGCTGTTCCATGGCAGCCGCCACGTCGCCTTGAAGGCGCAGGGGGAATCGATCAAGGATCAGAACCGCTATGCGGCCAAGTACGGCGCCCACTAAAGCGCCGGCCACACTGAGTAGCACGACTTCGACGAATACGATTCCGGCCAAAAGCCCGCGCCGCATGCCCATGGCGAGCTGCATCGCGAATTCGCGCTGGCGCTCGTTGGCGAGCATGATCATGGTTCCGAGGAGCCCGAATCCGATGACCACGTAGAGGATGAACAGAATGACCTTGCCGCCTGAAGAGTCGGCCTGAATGGCCTGAATGAGTTCGGGCATTCGGGTTTGCCAGCCCAAAAAGTGGGCGCCGTCGAGCGGGTGGCGGGCGCCTATGTCGGCGGTGGGGTCGGCGCTGAGCTCGGTACTGCGGGGCGTGATTTGGACGTAGCTCCACATTCCGTAGGCTCCGGCGAATTCCTGGGCGTCGGCCAGGCCCACTACGGAACTGCGCTTTTCGAGCTCGGGGTTGCCCATGTTCAGGGTACCGGCCACGACCCACGCGGCGCCTGCCATGCTGCCTTGAAAGCCTTGGCCCATCGAGACGACCGTGTCGCCCACGGCTACGCGAAGCTGTTCGGCGAGCCGTTTGCCCAGCCACACGGACCCTGACGGGCCAGCCCATGAGCCGCTCGCCAAGCGCGCCTGCCACAGCGGAGCGTCAACTTCCTCAGGGCTGATTCCGATCCACTGGGCTACGCCGCTTTGGTCTCCCACGCTGAGCAGCGAAAAACCCTGGAGCCGCGGGTATGCGCTTGCAATCTCGCGATCGGCTCGGAGCTCCTCGAGCCATTCAGGGTCTTCGTAGAGCGCGTAGTCCAGGTTTTGACTGGGCCAGTAGGCGGTGTCGCTGACTTGGACGTAGCCACTCATGGATCCGACCACGGTCGCCACCATGTGGTTGTACACCCCCAACTGCAGTGACCTTAGGATGATCGCAAAAAAGAGGGCAAAGGCAATCGCGGCACCCGTGATGAGCGAGCGCCGGCGGTTGCGTCCGAGATTGCGCCAGGCGAGGCGAAAGGCGAGGCGAACCAAGGTCATGGCTGCGTCTGTTCGAGTCGCTCAGGGGTAAACCAGGCGGGACTGAGCTGGGGCTGCCTCTTCCAAGTCTTGACGGTCATGATCGTGGTCTGCTTGCCACCTTGGGTGCTGAACTGGAGCTTGACGGGCATTTGGACGCCGTCCATTCGGCTGAATTCGAGGGCGTCCATGCGCTGAAGTTCTCCGTTGCGCGTGCTTTGAAAGCTGAGGCGGACCCAGCCCTTATCCCCCGTGTGCACCCAGGCCACCACGGCGTCGGCGGCCACCGGAACCCCCGGTTTGGGAGTGCATTTGATTTTGTGGCAGGCGAGCCCGTTGACGGTCTCGGTTCCGAGGTACTGGTGCGTGAAGTCCTTGGCGAGCGAGGCCTGGCCCAGCAGGTTGTCCATCGAAGCGTCGGTCCCCATAAAGCCACCGGCCATCAGCATGCTCTGGGGCAGCTTCACGACTTTTCCGGTGCGCGGAACAAAGCTGTACATCTGCTTGTCGGCCCTCAGGTAGCGGGTGCCGCGGTCGCGTTCGGGGCCGGTGACCACGATCAGTGCGTACTTGTTGGTGTGCGTCCACGACTTGATGTCGAGCTCGCGGGTGTAACGGGCGCGCTTCGCCGACATCGAAAGCTCGCTGTAGCTCGAAGTTCCGATGGCGGATTTCTCAGCTTTGGTGAGGATTTCGGTCGGATTTTGGGCAACGACTGAGGTAAGTGGCAGAAGGGCGAGTAGCCCCGAGAGTAGAAAGCGGTTCATAGGTACTTAGCCAACACGGCGGCTTAGATTTCGTTCACTTCGGTGCACTTATCTGGTCGTATTTTTGCATCAACTTCTTTGCTCCCTCGGATTAAAGGAGTGGCAAAGAACTTAACGCACGATTTATGTACCCCGAAGATCTCATTGCGCCAATGCGCGCCGAATTGACCCAAGCTGGATTTGACGAACTCCGTGATGCCGATGCGATGAAGGCTGCGATTCACGGCGAAGGTACTACCCTCGTCGTGATCAACTCGGTGTGTGGATGTGCCGCCGGCTCGTGCCGCCCCGGCGTCCGCATGGCGCTGTCCAGCCCCGGAATTAAACCCACACGCGCCGTAACCGCGTTTGCGGGTAACGACAAGGCCGCTGTAGACATGGCTCGTGGTCTGATGCTGCCTTTTCCCCCGTCGTCGCCCTCAGTGGCGCTATTCAAGGACGGTGAGCTCGTACACATGGTAGAGCGCCACCACATCGAGGGCCGTACCGCCGAGGCGCTGGCCACCAACCTGACCGCAGCGTTCGAAGAATACTGCGCGTAAAGTGCAGCCCTGAACAGAGTGAAAGCCCGGCATGACCGGGCTTTTTTTGTGACTAGGGGTAGACGGTGTACTTGGTACACTATATAGGTTTGTTTTGTACATTGCAGCAACCTAACGTTAACACTCATGATGAAAACGCGTTCGATTTGGATGGTGCTTGCGCTCGCACTCAGTGCTGCGCCAGCCTGGGCCCAAGGCCTAATTACCGGCTCGGTAAAGGGCGCAGACGGCAGCCCGCTTCCCTCGGCAGTCATTAAAGAATCTAGTTCTGGAGCCACTACTGTGGCTGACGGAAATGGCCAGTACCGCCTGCCGGTTGCATCAAAGACCGCAAGCGTTTCTGCAAGCCTCATGGGCTACGTCAGCCAGACCAAAACGGTGCAAGTGGTCGGCAACGCGACTGTGAATTTTGTGCTGGGTGAGTCCGAAGAGCAGCTCGACGAAGTCGTGATTGTAGGTTACGGAACCTCGAACGTCAAGGACCTCACCGGTTCGCTCGTGAGCGTCAAGTCAAAGTCGTTCCAGAAGGGCGCATTTGCGAGCCCAACGCAATTGATTGTGGGTAAAACCCCAGGGGTACGGATTACCGCCGGTTCCGGCCGTCCAGGTGAGGGCGCACGCATTCGCATTCGTGGCGGATCCTCGATCAACGCCAGCAACGACCCGCTGATTGTCATCGACGGGCTGCCTTCAGAAGGCATGGGCCTGTTGAACCCGAACGACATCGAGAGCTTTACCGTGTTGAAGGATGCCTCGGCTACAGCCATTTACGGTTCACGTGCCGCCAACGGAGTTATTTTGATCACGACAAAGAAGGGTGCGAAAGACACTCCTTTGAAGGTTGAACTGAGCGCAGTGACCTCTGTCCGCAGCACGCGCAATCGCATGGAAGTCCTCAGCACTCAAGAGTTTGTGGACGCCATCAACACCTTCGGAACCAACAACCAACGCAAGCGCCTCGCCGCAGCGCAGGGGTACTACCTCGAGGCTGGTGAAGTCAAAATTGGTGCGGATTCCGCTACCGTAACCAACTGGCAAGACGAGATCTACCAGCAGGGTATGGCAAACGACATCAACGTGGCGCTGAGCGGAGGCGTAAAGAACCTTCCGTACCGCTTGGGTATCGGGTACTACACCGAGTCAGGTGTGCTGCGCACTTCGAACCTCGAGCGCTTCAGCCTTACGCTGAACGCCTCACCCAAACTTACGCGCAACCTTACCGCCAACGTAAGCGCCAAAGCCTACCGCGCCAATAATGTGTATGCGAACCAAGGTGCTATTGGTTCAGGTGTTTGGTACGACCCGACGCGCTCCGTGTATTCAAATGATTCTGCCTTTGGAGGATACCACGAGTGGTTGCTTCCGACCGGAGACCTCAGCAACCTTTCGCCGCGCAACCCCGTGGGATTGCTGAACCTGCGCGAAGACATTGGTTCGAACGACCGCTTCATCGGCAATGTGCTATTCGACTACAAGCCGTTCAGCGAGACCGACCTCCACATGTACCTCAACGTGGGTGGTGACTTCGGACAGAACCAAGGAACAGTTGTGGTTCCGGACTACGCAGCAATGAGCTTTGTGAATGGTGGTGAGAACAACCGATACTACAACTTCCGTACGAACCAGCTGCTGGAGGCCTACGCCAACTACAAGAAGGACTTTGCGGGGGGTAAAGTCAAGACGGATTGGACAGGTGGCTACTCATTCCAAAAGTGGCGTTCGTATGCTGAGAACCTGCCCAGCTTGCGCTTTAACGGCGACACGCTTTCGCCTGCAAACCCATTCCCGTACGACGTCGACAACGCCCTTATGTCGTACTACGGACGCAGCAATATCAACATCTTGGGCAAGTACCTGATCACAGCCACGTTGCGTTCAGATGGCTCAAGCCGCTTCTCACCAGAGAGCCGTTGGGGCCTCTTCCCATCTGTGGCTTTAGGTTGGAACATGCTCGAAGAGAAGATGTTCTCGTCGCTCAAGGGCAAGATTTCGTCGATGAAGTTCCGTGCGAGTATCGGTGTTACTGGACAGCAGGACATTTTTAACGACTACGGGTACATCGCCAACTACGCCTACGGAACGGGCACCGCCCAGTATCAGTTCGGCAGCAACTTCGTAGATGTGCTTCGCCCCGATGCCTACGACTACTTCCTTCAATGGGAGAAGACGCGCACGACCAACTTTGGTTTGGACTTTGGAATCTGGAAGAACCGCGTCAATGCGAGCGTCGACGTCTACGAGAAGTTCACGTACGACCTGCTGGGTGTGATTCCGGTCGCCGCGGGCACCAACTTCTCGAATCTCGTGCTAACCAACGTCGGTTCGATGTCAAACCGCGGTTTGGAGGCCAACCTGAACATTGTGGCCATCGACAACGCCAATGCCAGCCTCGAGTTTGGTATCAATGGTGCGATCAACCGCAACCAAATCACCAAGCTGACGCGCGACGCCGACTCGACCTCGAAGGGCATTCGCATTGGCGGAATCGCCGGCGGCGTAGGCAACACCATTCAGATCCACCAAGTGGGCCACCCGATGTTCTCGTTCTATACGTACGAGCACCGCTACGACGTGAACGGAGTAATCATTGAGCGCAACGGCAAGCTCGAGCGCTTCGACGCCAGTGCCGACGAAAATGGCAACGGCCGCATCGACGACATCGAGGCCTTCGTAGACCAAAATGGCGATGGAATCATCAATTCTGATGACCTCGTCATCATGGACGCCCAGCCCGAGCCGGTGCACACCCTCGGCTTTACGACTACATGGCGGTACAAGAAGTGGAGCGGAGGCATGACCTGGCGCGGTGAATTCGGCCAGTACATGTACAACAACAACAACTCACTGCACGGAAACTTCTTCTCGGTGGGTGGTTCATTCCCGCACCTGAACAACATGTCGCGCGACTTCCTGAACACCAACTTTATGTTCAACACGACCGAGCAACTCATGTCGAACTACTTCATCGAGCGCGCCGACTACGTTCGTCTGGACAATTTCTACGTGGCCTATGACTTGGGCAATCTTTACAAGGATAAGTACCCGGCCACGGTGAATTTCTCCGTACAAAACGCGCTCGTGTTCACGAACTATTCTGGTCTTGATCCAGAGCTTGCAGGCGGAATCGACAACATGATCTTCCCCCGCCCTCGCGTGTTCAACCTCCAACTGAACGTAACCCTTTAAGCCTCGATGACCATGAAGTTTGCAAAATCACTGGCCCTTGCCGCAGGTGTATCGCTGCTGGCCGCTTCGTGCGCGGACGACCTCAACCTCAAGCCCAAGTACGGCTTGACGGCCGAGCAGGTCTACGCCGACCCGAACAACTACATCAATGTTTTGGCCAAGATCTACGCGGGTCTGTCCATTTCGGGCAACAACGGCCCGGCGGGCATGCCAGACATTGGCGGTATCGACGAGGGCTTCTCGCAGTATGTGCGCGTCATGTGGAACCTTCAGCAGCTTCCGACGGACGAGTCGATCTGCGGTTGGGCTGACCCGGGTATCCCCGAGCTGAACACGATGGACTGGAACGACAACTCGCCCTTTGTGAGTGCGATGTACTACCGGATTTACTACCAAATCAGCTTGGCGAACGAATTCATTCGCTACTCGAGTGACGACTACCTCGCGAGTGCCGACTTTAGCGAGGCCGACAAGGCCGCCATCCGCCAGATGAACGCCGAGGCCCGCTACCTGCGCGCCCTGAGCTACTACCACGCGTTGGATTTGTTTGGTAACGTTCCGTTCGCCGACGAGAACGTGCGTCCGGGATCGGAGCCGCCCGTGCAAATTATGCGCTCGGACCTCTACAACTGGGTGCTGTCTGAACTGAATGCCATCGAGCCACTGTTGGCCGACGCGCGTACCGCCGACTACGGTCGTGCCGACAAAGGTGCCCTCTGGGCCCTACGCGCCAAGCTCAACTTGAATGCTGAGGTGTACACCGGCACCGCCAAGTGGGCTGAGACGATGACCGATTGCCAGCGTATTATTGACGCCGGATACAGCCTCGAGCCGACCTACGGATTCAACTTTAACGCCGACAACCACCTGTCGCCTGAGATGATTTTCGTGGCCACGTTTGACGGCAACCGCACCCGAACCTACGGCGGAACCACCTTCTTGGTGCATTCGCACTTGGGCGGTTCGATGGTCCAAGCCGACTTTGGAACGACTTCAGGTTGGCAAGGAAACCGCGGCACGTTCAACTGGGCCAACACGTTTACGATTCCGGGAGACGTGCGTGCCAACTACTTGTACATGGACGGCCAAGAAGACACGATCACCGACATCGGCGCCTTTACCCAGGGTATTGGCATCACGAAGTGGCGCAACTTGAACCGTGACAGTACGGCGGGTGTCGAGCCCGGAACCTTCGTGGACATCGACTTCCCGATGTTCCGCTTGGCCGACTTCTACCTTATGTATGCTGAGGCTGCGGTGCGTAGCGGAAGCAACGTGGCCACTGGAGTAGGCTACTTCAACCAAGTGCGCCAGCGCGCCGTGGGAGGCAGCAGCCAGAATGTATCGTCGTTGACCTTGGATGAGATCCTCGACGAGCGCGGACGCGAGCTGTACACCGAAGGCCACCGCCGCCAGGACTTGATCCGCTTTGGCAAGTTCACGACGGGATCCTATTTATGGCAGTTCAAGGGTGGCGAGCAGTTCGGCACCGCGCTTGATTCAAAATACAACCTTTACCCCTTGCCGGGCGCTGACTTGAACGCGAACAAAAACCTGGTCCAAAACCCAGGCTATTAATCAACACCAATTCTTAATACAATGAAAAAAACCCTTACTCTTGCTGCTGCACTCGTTGCGAGCGCGGCTTTTGCTCAAGTTTCGGTTACCTACAAGGTAGACATCACTGACTACCTCGGTGCCGGAGCCACTCTCGGTGCGAACGGAATGCGCGTAGGCGGCAACTTTGCTGACCAAGGTGCTACCAAAGGCGGCGCTGCCATGGTGAACTGGTCTCCATCGGATGCCAATTCTGGTATGACCGACGAAGGCAACAACATCTGGTCAATCACGGTTGACTACCCCGCGACGGCAGTTGGTGCTCTGCACTACTACAAGTTCGTCAACAACGACTGGGGCACCAACGAAGGCACTAGCGCATCTACTACCATCGCTACTGGTGGTTGCGGTGTCGATGACGGAGCCGGTAACATCAACCGTACCATCACCGTTCCTTCAGCGAATGCTGCGTTCTTGTTCTGCTTTGACGCGTGCTTGCAGTGCGACGGAACCTCTCCCAACCTTTCTATTGAGAAGAACGAGACGGTTGCTTTGACGGTTTCTCCAAACCCAACTACGGGTGCGGTTAGCCTTGAGTTCAGCGCACGCGCTGCTGGTTTCGCCGGCATCAACGTGGTGAACATCCTCGGCCAAAGCGTTATGTCGTTCGAGCGTGCCGTTGAAGCTGGTGTGAACACCCTCAACGCTGACTTGAATGTTGCCAACGGAACCTACTTCGTAGAAGTTACCGTAGACGGCGCCAAGAGCGTGAAGCGCGTAGTGGTTAACCACTAATTCGCTCAAGCGATTGATGAAGGGGCCCTCCGAATTGGGGGGCCTTTTCTTTTCCCCTAATTTTAAGTCATGCTTCGATTCCTTGCTTTTGGCCTAGTGGCCAGTGTCTTTGCGACGGCCCCGCTGGCGGCCCAAACTCTTCGCGTCGATCCCCCGCATTGGTGGGTCGGGTCCTCGGTGAACCGCCTCGAGCTTTTAGTATCGAGTGATGCGGAACTTTCGTCGGTCACTGTGAGCGCCCCCGGAATTGCGGTGGTTTCAGACGTTCCCGCGGCCAATCCGCGCTACCGCTACGTGACGGTCGAAATCCAGCCGGGCGCCAAGCCCGGTTCCGCCACCGTGGTCGCAGAGGTGGGACGAAAAAAAATCCGCACGGAATGGAAGCTCAAGGAGCGCCGCCCGCGTGCCGCAGCGCCAGGCCTGAGCCAGCGCGACCTGATTTACCTCGTTACGCCCGACCGGTTTGCCAACGGCAACCCAAGCAATGACGACGTTGCGGGCATGACCGAGCGGGGCAGCGACCGCAATCACAACTATAAGCGCCACGGCGGCGACCTCGCGGGAATGATTGCCCACCTTGACTACGTGAAGTCGCTGGGCGCCACTGCGGTCTGGCCCATGCCGCTCCTCGAAAACGACATGCCGGCCGCGAGCTACCACGGCTACGCCATTACCGACCACTACCGAATTGATCCGCGCTACGGAACCCACAGCGACTACGTGAATTGGGTTGACGGCCTGCACGCCCGCGGAATGAAGGCAATCAAAGACATGGTGTTCAACCATGTGGGCACGGGGCACTACCTCTACCAAAGTCCGCCGGACTCGAGCTGGTTCAATGCCTGGCCATCTGCGCCGGCCAATGATCCGCGGGCCAAGGCCCGCGGCGAAGAAAAGCCCGCGTTTACGTCCATTCACCGCTACCAAACGCTGTACGACCCCTATGCCGCAGCCCGCGACCGCGAGCGCCAAACCGACGGATGGTTTGTAGGCTCGATGCCCGACGTGAACGGACGCGATCCGCACTGCGCCCGCTACTTGATACAAAACAGCTTGTGGTGGATTGAGGAGGCCCAATTGGATGGGTTCCGCGTCGATACATGGCTGTACCCGGATCAAGCGTTTATGCGCGAGTGGATGGCCGCCGTAAAGGCCTTTGAACCGCAGTTTTATGTGTACAGCGAGTCGTGGGTGCACAGCGCGCACGCTCAGGCCTTTTACCTCGAAACGCATCCGGACTTGACCGGGGCCGCCGACTTCCCCATGTATTGGGGCCTCAAAAAGGCCGTGGAGCGCCCCAGCGGCTGGAACGAAGGCATGGCTGACATCTATAACGCCCTAGCCGCCGACTACCTCTACGGGTTTGACCGCGCCGGCGACCACCTCGTCACCTTTCTCGACAACCACGATGAGGGCCGCTTTTTTGGCAAGGTGGGCAAGGACCTCGACCGCTTCAAGCTCGGCCTCGGCATGCTGTACACCCTTCGCGGAATTCCAAGCATTTACTACGGAACCGAGTTGCTCTACAGCGCCCTTGACGACCACGGCGCCATGCGCCAGGACTTTGCCGGCGGATGGCCCGGAGACAAAACCTCGGGCTTCACCGGCCAGGGGCTGACCGTCGACCAGCGCGAGGCCCAAGCCTACGTCCGCCAGCTCGGCGCCCTGCGCCTAGCCAACCCTCTGATCGGTACAGGGAACTTCATGCAGTTCACCCCCGACATGGGCTCGTTCGCCTACGCGTGGTACTCAGACAGCGAGGTGATTCTCGTGCTCGCCAACGGCGACGACCGCGTCCACCGCTGGCCGACCGAGCGCGTTGCGGACTTGGGCATCAGCCCGTACACCACCTTTACCGACCTCATTCAGGGCGGAACCGTGACCGCTGGCGCCGAACTCCTGTTCCCGGCTAAGGGGATTCGGATTCTTCGGGCGGTGCGCTGATCTGTTTCTGGTTTCTGGTTTCTAGTTCATGGTTATTGGTTTTTTTGTTTCTGGTTCCTTGCCTCATTTACAGTACGCTTGGATGCAAGGATCGCGCACTAGGCACTAGGTCACGTTTCGCGAAGCTCGCTCGCGGGGTTCGTTATATTGCCAAGAACCAGGAGCTAGGTACGAGTTACGCGAAACCCGTCCCGGGTTTCGCCATATGAACCATCCGCTCGCGAGGGCGTTAGTATCTTTGTCCTTATTTAGAACTTTTCCAAAATGCTCAAGGTATCTGAACCTGCCGCCCGAAAGGCGATGGAACTCATGCGCGAAGAAGGACTCAACCCTGAGTCTGCCTTTTTGCGCGTGGGTGTAAAGAGTGGAGGCTGTTCGGGGCTGAGCTACGACATGACGTTTGTGGCAGACGCAAAGGACGGCGACCAACTTTTTGAAGACCAAGGCGTTCGCGTTCTGGTGGAAAAGAAGAGCTTGCTCTACCTCTTGGGGACTACGCTAGAGTACAGCGGGGGCCTCAACGGCAAAGGGTTCGCATTTAGCAACCCCAACGCGACGCGCACCTGCGGGTGCGGCGAAAGCTTTGCGGTATAATTCACGAGTACGATGAGTCAAGACGAACTGCTGCACGAAGTAACCGCGTCCGAATACAAATATGGATTTTATTCAGATGTTGAGACGGACCGCATCGCTGCGGGACTGAGTGAAGACGTCATCCGCATGATTAGCGCCAAAAAAGGCGAGCCCGAATGGATGACCGACTGGCGCCTCGACGCCTATCGCGTGTGGAAGGAGATGACTGAGCCCGAGTGGGCCAATGTTCACTACGAGAAGCCCGATTTTCAGGCGATTAGCTATTATGCGGCTCCGGTTAAAAAGCAAATCAACAGCCTTGATGAGCTCGACCCTGAGCTCTTAAAGACCTTTGAAAAGCTGGGGATCAGCCTTGACGAGCAGAAGCGACTGAGCGGTGTGGCGATGGACGTGGTGGTGGATTCCGTGTCGGTGGCGACCACGTTTAAAAAGACGTTGGCCGAGAAGGGCATCATCTTTTGCTCGATGAGCGAGGCCATTCAGGAGCACCCCGAGATGGTTAAAAAGTACTTGGGAACGGTGGTTCCGAAGTCCGACAACTTTTATGCGGCGCTCAACAGCGCGGTGTTCACGGACGGATCGTTTTGCTACATCCCCAAGGGCGTGCGCTGCCCGATGGAGCTGAGCACCTACTTCCGCATCAACGAGGCCGGAACCGGCCAGTTCGAGCGCACCCTGTTGGTGGCCGACGAAGACAGCTACGTGAGCTACCTCGAGGGCTGTACGGCTCCGCAGCGCGACGAAAACCAGCTCCACGCGGCGGTGGTAGAACTCGTGGCTTTGGACCGCGCCGAGATCAAGTACTCGACCGTACAGAACTGGTATCCAGGCGATTCCGAGGGCAAGGGCGGCGTATACAACTTTGTTACCAAGCGCGGAATCTGCGAATCGCACGCCAAAATCAGCTGGACGCAGGTCGAAACCGGCAGCGCCGTGACCTGGAAGTACCCGAGCTGCATCCTCAAGGGCGACCATAGCGTGGGCGAATTCTACAGCGTGGCTGTGACCAACCACCGCCAGCAGGCCGACACCGGAACCAAAATGATTCACCTCGGCCGCCACACCAAGTCGACCATCATCAGCAAGGGAATTTCGGCGGGCCGCAGCCACAACACCTACCGTGGTTTGGTGCGCATGGGTCCGCGGGCCGAGCACGCGCGCAACTTCAGCCAGTGCGACTCGCTGCTCATGGGCGACCGCTGCGGAGCCCACACATTCCCCTACATCGAGGTCAAAAATGCCACGGCTCGCACCGAGCACGAGGCCACGACGAGCAAAATTGGCGAAGACCAGATTTTTTACTGCCAGCAGCGCGGACTCGACATGGAGGCCGCCATTGCGCTGATTATCAACGGATACGCTAAAGACGTGCTCAACCAACTCCCGATGGAGTTTGCCGTTGAAGCCCAAAAACTACTTGCCATCAGCCTCGAGGGCTCGGTCGGATAATTTGCAATCATCATGTTAGAAATCAAGAATTTGCACGCCTCAATTGGCGATAAAGAAATTTTGCGCGGGGTCAACCTGACGGTAAAGCCCGGAGAGGTTCACGCCATCATGGGTCCGAACGGATCGGGCAAGTCGACGCTGAGCAGCGTGATTGCGGGCCGCGAAGACTACGAAGTCACGAGCGGTGACATTTTGTGGGACGGCCAGTCGATCCTCGAGCTCGCCCCTGAACAGCGTGCCCACCTTGGGCTGTTTTTGAGCTTTCAGTACCCCGTTGAGATTCCGGGCGTAAGCGTTTCGAACTTCGTCAAAACGGCCTTGAACGCGGTGCGCACAGCCCGCGGCGAAGAGCCCTTGGACGCCTCGGCGATGCTCAAGAAAATGCGTGAAGCGCTTCAACTACTTGAAATGGATAAGGGCTTTTTGAGCCGTAGCCTCAACGAGGGATTCTCGGGCGGAGAAAAGAAGCGCAACGAGATCTTTCAGATGGCCATGCTCGAACCGCGCCTGGCGATTTTGGACGAAACCGATTCCGGACTGGATATTGACGCGCTGCGCATTGTCGCCCAAGGGGTGAACGGACTGCGCTCGCCGAAGGCCAGCTTTGTGGTGATTACCCACTACCAGCGCCTGCTGGACTACATTGTTCCGGACGTGGTGCACGTGCTCTACAAGGGCCGCATCGTGAAGACCGGCGACAAGACCCTCGCCCAGGACCTCGAGGTGCGCGGATACGACTGGATCAAAAAAGAGGTGGAATGAACGACCGCCTCTCTGCCCAGTACTGGCTTCACGAGAAAGAGCTGACGGCATACTCAAGTGAGGCCGTGCGCGACCGCCGCCGCAGCGCCATGGAGCGATTTGAGGCTGTCGGGTTCCCGACCGTGCGCGACGAAGACTGGAAGTACAGTTCGCTCAAGCCCGTGCTCGCGCCTCACTACGGGCTGCGCCCGCCCTGCGCTCCGCTCGAAGACGAGCACCTCGAGTACAAGGACATCAAACGATTCTTAGTCAACGAGTTGGATTCGTACCGCGTCGTGTTTTTGAACGGACGCTACTCGAGCTGGCTGAGTGACACCACCCACCGCGGATTCGACGTCTGCACTCTGTCGGCCGCCTGGAAGAAGTACCCCGAGACCATCGACCGCTACTTTGCGCAGCTCACCGAGAACTTGGGGCCGCTGGCGCAGCTCAACACGGCCCTGGCTTGGGACGGACTCTATGTGGTCGTGCCCGACAACGTGGTGGTTGACCGGCCGATCCAAGTGCTTTCGTTTACCACCGGAACCGAGCCGCGCGCCACGCAA
Source organism: uncultured Flavobacteriales bacterium (assembly GCA_903821715.1). Lineage (GTDB taxonomy): Bacteria > Bacteroidota > Bacteroidia > Flavobacteriales > Schleiferiaceae > TMED14. Next base: position 643 of record CAIJMB010000148.1, on the reverse strand, counting down.
ATCCGCAACCTGGTCGTGCTTGGCGTCAACGCCCAAGCCGAAATCATCGAGCGCCACCAGTCCCTATCTGACCACCCCACGTGGACCAACGCGGTCGACGAGGCCTACTTGGCCGCCGGCGCGCAGCTCCGCTGGGTGAAGCTGCAGCACGACGCCCCCGAGGCTTCACTGACGCAGCACACGCGCATTCAGCAGGCCCGCGACAGCCGCGCCCAAGTGAACACGATCAGCACCGGAGGCCGATTTATTCGCAACAACCTCGACTTCGTGCTTCAAGAGCCCGGAGCCGACGCCCGCATGCTCGGACTCACGCTGGCCAAGGGCAAGCAGCTGGTCGACCACCACACGCTGGTGGACCACCAGGCTGCGCATTGTACCTCGCACGAGAACTACAAAGGCATCTACGACGACGGTTCTAAGGGCGTGTTCAACGGCCGGATTTACGTGCACGAGGACGCCCAAAAGACCGACGCCTACCAGCAGAACGCCAACTTGGTGCTGCACGAGCGCGCCGAGGTCAACACTAAGCCCCAGCTCGAAATCTTTGCGGACGACGTGAAGTGCTCGCACGGCTGCACCGTGGGCCAGCTCGACGAGGACGCGCTCTTTTACCTCCGCGCCCGCGGAATCAAAGAGCCCGAAG
>CAIJMB010000147.1 GCA_903821715.1 uncultured Flavobacteriales bacterium | reverse complement strand
GCTCTACGGCCAAGACGTGGGGCGCCGACTCGGAGGCGTCTTTCGCGAAGCCGCCACGCTCGCCCAGCAGTTTGGCGACGACCGCGTCTTCAACACCCCAATCCAAGAGGCCTTCATCGTCGGAAGCACCGTGGGCATGGCCGCCGTGGGCCTCAAGCCCATCGTCGAGGTGCAGTTTGCGGACTACATCTGGCCGGGCCTCAACCAGCTGTTTACCGAGCTTTCGCGCGCCCACTACCTTTCGAACGGCAAGTGGACGGCCGACATGATTTTGCGGGTTCCGATCGGAGCCTACGGCAGCGGCGGACCGTTTCACTCCTCGAGCGTGGAGTCGGTCGTGACCGCCATTCGCGGAATCAAAGTCGTCTACCCATCCACCGGGGCCGACCTCAAGGGCTTGCTGAAGGCCGCCTATGCGGACCCCAACCCCGTCGTGGTGCTCGAGCACAAAGGCCTGTACTGGTCGAAAATCAAGGGTACCGAGGGCGCCAAAACTGTCGAACCGGACGCCGACTACGTGATTCCCATCGGCAAGGGCCGCATCGTGCGCGCCGTCGAGCCCGACGGCGAACCCTCAGCACTCATCGTGACCTACGGCCGTGGGGTGTACTGGGCCCTCGAAGCGGCCGCAGGCCTACCCATTGAAGTCCTCGACCTGCGCAGTCTGTCGCCCTGGGACGAACCCCTTGTGTTTGAACGGGCCCGCGCCCACGGCCGCATCATAGTGCTCACCGAAGAACCATCAGTTCAGCCGTTCGCGCGCTCGATTGCCGCCCGAATTCAAGAGGAGTGCTTTACCGCCCTCGACGCGCCCGTGCGCGTGCTGGGCGCCGAGGACACGCCGGCTATCCCACTCAACAAAACGCTCGAATTCACGTACTTGCCCAACGCGGACAAGGTACGGGTGGCGTTGGAGGGGCTGCTTAGCTACTAGCTTATTAGCGAGGTTAGCTCGTTGGCCTTTTGGCGAGGTTAGCTCGTTGGCCTTTTGGCGAGGTTAGCTCGTTGGTAAACTTGGCTCGTTTGCCCGCAGACCGATAAGCTCGGTTACACGCTACCGTGCTTGGCTCTTAGGCGAGCTTTGTTCAGGACGTGAATGTACCCTCACTCGTTTTTGGTGGTAAAAAACCAGCAACCAGAAACTAGAAGCAGGCAGGCAGCCAACCTCGCCAACGAGCTAACCTCGCCAACGAGCCAGCCTTGCTAACGAGCCAATCTTGCTAACAAGCTAAACTCGCTCAATTACTACCGCATAACCCTGGCCGACCCCGATGCACATGGTGACGAGGGCGTAGCGGCCTTGGGTTTCGTGCAGGGCACGGGCGGCGGTGAGGGCGAGGCGGGCACCAGACATTCCGAGAGGGTGGCCCAGGGCGATGGCTCCGCCGTTGGGGTTGATGCGCGGATCGAGGTCTTCGAGGCCGAGGCTGCGCGTGACCGCGAGGGCTTGGGCGGCAAAGGCTTCGTTGAGTTCGATGTGGTCAATGTCGGCCAAGGTGAGTCCGGCGCGCTTGAGGGCGAGCTGGGTGGCGGGCACGGGGCCAATCCCCATGATGCGGGGCTCGACGCCAGAGACTCCGCTTGCGACGATTCGGGCCAAGGGCGTGAGTGCGTGGGTGCGCAGGGCGTCTTCAGAGGCGATAAGGAGGGCGGCTGAGCCGTCGTTGAGGCCAGAGGCGTTGCCGGCGGTGACGCTTCCGTGGGGGCGGAAGGCGGGGCGCAGCCCCGCGAGGCCTTCTAGGGTCGTGGCGGGTTTGGCGAATTCGTCGTGGGCGAAAACGATGGGGTCTCCTTTGCGTTGCGGAATCGACACGGGGGCGAGTTCACCGGCGGTGAATCCGCGGGAGACGGCCGCGGCGGCTCGTTGCTGGCTGCGCAAGGCGAGGGCGTCTTGGTCTTCGCGCGAAATTGAATGCTGGTCGGCGAGGTTTTCGGCGGTTTCTCCCATGGCGTCGGTGCCGAAGAGCCGCTTCATTTCGGGGTTGACGAAGCGCCAGCCGAAGGTGGTGTCGTACATCTGGCTGTCGTTGCCAAAGGCTTTAGAGGGCTTTGACATGGCGTATGGGGCGCGGGTCATGTGCTCGACGCCTCCGGCGAGGATGAGGTCGCCTTCGCCCGAGAGGATGGCGCGGGCGGCGTGCTGAACGGCCGATAAGCCGCTGGCGCAGAGGCGGTTCACGGTTTCGGCCGGCACCGTGTGCGGAATGCCGGCGAGCAAGGTGGCCATGCGGGCCACGTTGCGGTTGTCTTCGCCGGCCTGGTTGGCGCAGCCCAAAAAGGCGTCGTCGATCGCGGCGAGGTCGAGGTTGGGGTGGCGCGCGACGAGGGCGCGCAGCGCGTGGGCTGCAAGGTCGTCGGCGCGGACGGCGCTCAGGCTTCCGCCGAGGCTGCCAATGGGGGTTCGTACTCCGTCAACTAAGAATGCGCTTCGGGTTGCCATGGGGTGTCTTTAAAAAATACGGTTCCGCGAAAGTGGGCCACGTCGGTACCGTCGCGACGGACGGTGACGTCATAGCGCCCAAGGGTTTTGCTGCGGTGGCGCTCTACGGCTTCGGCCGTGAGAATGTCGCCAGCGGCTACGGGCTTGAGGTGGGCGATACTGGTTTCGATGGACACGGCGTGCTGGCCGTGACCGTTGCTGGCGAAGGCCAAGGCGCTGTCGGCTAGGCTGTAGGTGAGGCCTCCGTGGGCGATGCTGAACCCGTTGAGGGTTTCGTCGCGCACGCGGGCCTCGAGGACGCAGTGGCCCGGTTCCGCCACGAGCACCGTCACGCCGAGCCACTGGCTGAAGGCGTCTCGGCGCATCATTTGGGCGACAATCTCGGGGGCGGTCATGCTTGGCCTGAGGCTCCAGGTTGTTCGACGGACTCTTCGAAGCATCCGATGAGGATGTCTACCACGAGCATGAGGTTGTGCTGGTCAGCTTCGCCGCGCGGAAGGCCGGCGCGGAGCTCTTGGTGCAAGAAATTCCGCACCTCAGTGTGCACAAAGGGGGAGCGGGCGACTTTTTCGATTCCTTCGAGGTCGATGACCTCGACCTCATTTTCAAG
>CAIJMB010000146.1 GCA_903821715.1 uncultured Flavobacteriales bacterium | reverse complement strand
GGCTCCTCCTGCTGGACTTGAACCAGCGACCCTCTGATTAACAGTCAGAGGTCCTAACAGGTCAAATCATTTGTTAGGTCTCAAATGTAACTAATTGAATTTGAAAGTCTGGAATTGTTGTCGTTTCCAGCAGCCATCTACAATTTTACTGTAGGTCGAATTGGAGAATGCAAATTCTGAAGTCACAAGGACTTGTTCGCGGCTAATAGTCGCCAACGTAAGCCACGGACCGTCCAGGACCACGTGACCGATCCTAAAGAGTTTACTGATTGGCTCCCAAGCGGGCCACGGTGCCCAAGGGCAGGATTTTGCCGTGGGGGTCGGCTACGGCGAGCTCGAGCAGCTCGGGCTGGCGCTTGAAGTGCTGGTTAATCAGCGTGTGGGCGACCACCGCGCTGAGGCCCATGGAGTAGAGGTTGAGGGCGAGGAATCCGCCCGGAACTAGCAAGGTCGCACAGTCGCGGAGCAGGTCGTCGATTTGCTCTTCGAGCACCCACTTTTCTCCGTCGGGTCCGCGGCCGTAGGCGGGCGGGTCCAGCAAAATTCCGTGGTAGGTTTTGCCTCGCTTGACCTCGCGGCGCACGAAGGTTGCGGCGTCTTCGACCACCCAGCGGATGCCGTCGAGTCCGCTCGCTTCCATGTTACGGCGCCCCCAATCGACCACCTTGCGGACCGAATCGACGTGCGTCGTGTCGGCTCCGGCGGATCGGGCGGCCAGACTGGCTCCGCCCGTGTAGGCAAAGAGGTTGAGGACCTTGGTGTCGGGGCCGGTGACGGCGATCTGGTCAACAATCCATTCCCAGTTGCTGGCCTGCTCGGGGAAGGCGCCCAAGTGCTTGAACGCGGTGCGCTCGAGGCCCAGCGTGAGCTGGCGACCGCGCAGGTCGTAGGTGAGGGGCCACTGGCTCGGGGTGCCGGGCTTGAGGGCCCAGTCGCCCGACTCGGGGTTTTGCTTGGACCGGCTGAAGTGCGCGTCGGCCAGCTTGGACCACTCGGCGGGCGCCAGCGACGGAGTCCACACCGCTTGGGGCTCGGGTCGCCAGAGTACTTGGCGGCCAAAGCGCTCGAGCTTGGCAAAGTTGCCGCTGTCGAGCAGCTCGTAGTCGGTCCAGGGCGCTACGGCCACGTCGATGCGAAGGCTCATGCGCGCTTGGCGTTGTAGTAGGCTTGGGTTTCGGCCGCTGGATTAAAGTAGCCGTAGGCGATGTGCGGGTACTGCTCGCGCACCCGGTGCATCAGTTCGAGGACGCCAAAGGGGTTTCCGTCGGGCTGCTTGCGCAGCTTCTTGAAGTACCAGTCGGGGTCGATGTTGAAGTTGCGCCACTGAATCATGCTCAGGTCGGTGGTCTCGATGAGGCGCTGCAGGGCGTCCCACTCGGCCGGCGTGTCGGTGCAGCCCGGAAACACAAAGTAGTTGATGCTCGCCCATCCGCCGTGCTGGCGAACGGTGCGCAGGCTCTCGGCGAGGGCTTCGAATTCGTAGTTCCGCGGCAGGTAGTAGCCCGTATACCAATCTTTTTGGGCGGAATTCATACTCACGCGGATGCTGCGCAGTCCGGCCTCGCAGAGCT
>CAIJMB010000145.1 GCA_903821715.1 uncultured Flavobacteriales bacterium | reverse complement strand
TTGCCAATTTCCAGGCTTTGTGGCCCGCCCGGCAGAGCCGGGCGCGCCCTGTTCCGCCTGCGGTTCCGCTACCCGTCGCCCCCGGCTACTCAAGGCGGAATGCACTGAATGCGGGCAGGTGGAAGTCCGTGATTCCGACGACCAACTCAACGGGGTTGACCCTGCATACTGTGACCGATGCAATCCATAAACGACCTCATTGTGCGCGGGGCCACGGTCACGCACCGGGGACAGACCGAAGTGTGCGACCTCTGGGTGTGCGATGGGCGGGTGGAACGCCTCGAGCCCGAGGTGGCGCTGCCTTCCGGGGCGACTCCGCGCGAAATTGACGGACGTGGACTGTGGCTGCTACCGGGGGTGATCGACAGCCACGTGCACTTTCGCGATCCGGGGTTTCCGGCCAAAGGAACCATGCACAGCGAGTCGCGCGCCGCGGTTGCGGGAGGGGTGACGACGGTGTTTGATATGCCCAATACGCTTCCGCCCACCATGGACGAGGAGTCGTGGACCGACAAAATGCGCCGTGCCCGGCAGCGGATGTGGACCAACTACGCGTTTTATGCGGGAGTGCATGCCGAGCGCTGGCAGGACGCGCTGCGCATTGATCCGACGCAGATTCCCGGCTACACCGACGACGGGCTGTACATGCACGAGCGCGACGTACTGCTCTGCAACCATCCCGAGGTACTCGAAAAAGTACTTCTCGAGGTACCCAAAATGCTCGCGCTGCACTGCGAAGACGAGCAGCGCATCCAGCAGCAGCTGCTCGAGGCCCAGCGCAGCTTTGGGGTGGACCTTCCGGTGCGGGTGCACAGCCAGATCCGCGACGAGGAGGCCTGCGTCACCGCCACGCAGCGGGTGCTCGAGGTGCAGCGCTCGGTTCCGCGCCCCGTACACGTTTTGCACATTTCTACGGCCCGTGAGGTACAGTTGATTCGCGCCGCGGCGGCCGAAGGCCAGCCGGTAACCGCCGAGCTCTGCGTGCACCACGCCACATTTAGCCAAGGCGACTACGGACGTTTGGGTGCCGCAATTCGCTGGAACCCTTCAGTCAAAGCCAGCACCGACCGCGACTACCTGCGCCAAGCGGCCGCCCGCGGATGGATGGCCACGCTGGCCACCGACCACGCGCCGCACCGCTGGAGCGAGAAAGGCGGGCCCTACCACTGCGGTTGCTCGGGCGCGCCCTCGGTGCAGCACCTTTTGGTGCAGGCCCTAGAGTGGGTGCACGACGGCGAGTGGACGCTGCCCCAGCTCGTGCAGCTCACCAGCCACGGGGTGGCTGACCACTTTGGTCTTCGCGACCGCGGATTCCTCGATCCGGGTTGCTGGGCCGACTTCGTCCTGGTCGATCCCCTCGGCGGAACCGAAGTCCGCCCCGACACCAGCTACTACGCCTGCGGCTGGTCGCCTTGGGAGCGCAAACGCTTCCGCAGCCGCGTCGTCGCCACATTTGTCAACGGATGCGAAGCGTTTAACGCGGACCAACGACTTTGGGCCCCCGCGGCACCCGGCCTATCCTGTCTTTTTAACCCCACCGCATGAGTTTACTCCTCGAGAACTTCACTAGCCCCGCCCTGCTCTTTTTTTTGCTCGGAATCATCGCGTCCCTCATCCGAAGCGACCTGGAGCTGCCGCCTACCTCGTCGAAGTTCCTGTCGATCTACCTGCTGCTTTCCATCGGATTCCGAGGTGGACAAGAGCTGGCCCACGAAACCCTGCGCCCCGACAGCACCGCCGTCTTTGGGCTGGCTGTCGCCTCGTCCATGCTGATTCCCATCTACGTCTTTTGGTTGGCGCGCCGCTCGCTGGGGGTGGCCAATGCGGGAGCGGTCGCCGCAGCGTACGGCTCCGTCAGCGCCGTGACCTTTGTCGCCGCCGGAACCTTTTTGGACCGCCACGGCCTTCACCTGCCGGGCTACCTCGTCGCCGTGATGGCCTTCATGGAGGCGCCCGCGATCGTCGTCGGCCTCTGGCTGGCCCGCCGTGCGGGGGCTTCGGGCGGAACCGGATCCTGGCTCCGCCACGCCCTGACGAATGGTTCGGTGGTCCTCGTCCTCGGAAGCCTTTTGGTCGGATTCGTCACCGACGAAGCCCAAGCCGAGGGCATCCGCCCCTTCACCAATGACCTCTTCAAAGGATTTCTCGCCGTCTTCTTGCTTGACATGGGTCTCTCGAGCGGCCGCAACCTCAAAGCCCTTTGGGGCGCCGGCTGGCAGCCCTTTGCCATGGCTCTTCTGCTTCCGCTCGTGAACGGCACCCTCATGGCCCTGCTGTCGTCGGTGACGGGGGCCCCGGCCGAAGCCCGATTCATGCTGAGCGTCTTGGCAGCAAGCGCCAGCTACATCGCCGTACCTGCCGCCATGCGCATCGCCCTTCCCGAAGCTAATCCGGGAATCTACCTACCCATGGCGCTCGCCCTGACCTTCCCGGTAAATATGACGTTGGGGATTCCGTGGTACTACTGGCTGGTTAGCTAGTTGGCGAGGTTGGCAAGGTTGGCAAGGTTGGCGAGGTTAGCTGAGATTGGCTCGTTGGCTTTTTTGGCTTCGCGCTAGGGCCGCTTCGCGGCGAATTTTACTAAACGGATATTTGGGCTAATAAATTGACCTGCAAGTAATTATGCATTTCCAGTTCCGAGAGAAAAAGTAAAATCCGGTTATAACCGAACGGTTGGCTGAGGATGAATGCCACTTTGAATCCGCAAGGTGCTAGCAACTAGTTGCTTGCCAGTGAGCCAATCTCAGCCAACCTTGCTAACGAGCTAAATAAACCGGCGCACCCGTTTCACGTAGTCCGCGTAGTCCGGGTACTTGCCGGCGCTGATGCCTTCACTGAAGTTGGCGCTTCCGTGAAAGAGGAAGATGAGTAGGATGCAGCCGACGATGCTGGCGTTGAGCCATTCGCCGGTGGCGGCGCCGGTGAAGAGGTAGAAGACGACCCAGATGGACTGTTCGCAGGCGTAGTTCGGGTGGCGCGAACGGCCCCAGAGGCCGGTGTGCACGAAGCCTTTGCCGTAGACGGGTCCGAGGTCTTCGCCCGCGGCAATGCGGCGGTGCTTTTCGCGCTGAAAGGTCCACTGCTGCTGGTCTGCCACGAATTCAAGGGCGATGAGGGCAATCATGGCGAGGGCGAGTAGGGCGTCGAGGGTGGTGAGCACGCTGGTTCCGCCACTCGGACGCCAGGCGTAGGCGATCGGCAGGTGAAGAGCAGAATCAGGCCCATTTGGTAGACGCAGATGAAGAGCAGGTGAAAGATTTGCCAGACCACGGGGCGGTTGAGCGGAGCTATTTTGCGCAAAACCTCCCAACGGTAGTCCTCTTCGCCCTTCCAGGGGAGCCAGCTGTAGCCCCCGCGGCGCGCAAAGTTGAAGGTCAGACGGGCGCCCCAGAGGCCCACGAGGCCGGCCATGAGGGTGGCGCGCGGATCCCAGCCGGTGAACCACGCGGCGTAGGCGGCGTAGACAATGGGCACGGTACTCCACAGGCGGTCGACTTGGCTGTGGTTGCCGGTGAGGACTCCGGCGAGGTAGGTGTAGGCGGTGAATCCGGCCCAAATGGTGACGAGGTGGTTGAGGAGCTCAGACTGCTGGGGTTCGAGCGATGGGCCGTAGAGCCAGGACCAGGCGACGGCGCCAATGAGGGTGAGGCCGAGGAGGATCGCGGTGCGGATCATGCGTAGACGTGAATTTAAACTCGTTACTAGTTGCTAGTTACTCCTTGAAGTGCTGTAAGCGCTTCAAGGAATTGTGGCGCTAATGTAACCAAACGATTAAATTCAAACGTTTTTCTATCTTGGGAACCATGAAATTCAGCTTTTTACGCGGCCGGCTTGCTAAGCGCGGTTGGGAGTACCGCGATTCGTTTCCTACGGGACTGCGCCAGTACGTGCTGGTGTTTGGGCCGCACACCCACAGCCGTGATTTTTGGACCGGACTCTGCATTCGCGAGGATTTAGGCCTGCACCACCTGCACGTGCTGGGCAAAAAGCCGCTGTTTCGCGGAATCCAAGGTTGGTTTTTGCGCAAGCTGGGCGGAATCCCCGTCGACCAGCATGCCGCGGGAGGCATCGTGGGCCAGGTGGTGGAACACTTTCGAAGCGACCCTGATTTTTGCCTCGCGCTGGCCCCCGAAGGCACGCGCGCCAAGGTGGACGGGCTGCGCAGCGGCTACTACGAAATTGCGAAGGCGGCGGGGGTTCCGATTGTGGTCCTCGGAATCGACGCGGGCCGCAAGATGGTGAGCATCAGCGCGCCCATTATGCCGCTGGACACCAAGGAGGCCACCGACGCTCGGGTGCTCGAAATTCTAGGTCCGCTCGAGGGTTTTGTACCCGAAAAAGGCCTGCAGCACCTTACGCCCGACCGCGCCAGCCGCCTCATGCCCGAGCAGCTGGCCTGGAACGCCCAGACCTTCCCGACCCGTTTGTTTTTGGACCAGCCCGTCGAGGGCGGACGCATCCAAATGACGCACGCCGAGGCCTACGACGAGGCGCAGCGCTTCGCCCGTGGACTCTACGCCTTGGGCGTAGTGCCGGGCGATCGGGTGGCCTTGATTGGCAAAAATTCCGCCCACTGGCTCATTTACGACTATGCGGTGTCGCTGGCCGGAGCCGTTTCGGTGCCCATCTACCCCACGATCGATGGGCCGACGGCGCGGGCAGTGATCGAGCATTCCGAGTCCAAGGTCGTGGTGCTCGGCAAGCTTGACGACGTGGCGCGCTACCGCGACTGCATTCCGAGCGGAATCGAGGTCGTAACCACCCCCGACCACCAGCGGGGGGACGCCCGAACCTGGGCCGAGGTCTGCGCTATGGGCGATCCGTCGGCGGTTTTTCCGACCCTGCACCCCGACGACCTGATGACCATCATCTACACCTCGGGCACCACCGGAATGCCCAAGGGCGTGATGCACAGCTACCGAAACTTCCAAGAAGCCTTTCGCATCATTTTGACGCAGTTCAGCTTTTTGCACCAGGAGGTGTTTTTGAGTTACCTGCCTTTGTGCCATGTGGCCGAACGAATGATCATCTCCGCCGCCGGCGTCTACCTCACCGGGCGCGTGCACTTCGTGCAGTCGCTTGAAACGTTTGCCACGGACCTCGAACGGGCGCAGCCGACGGTGTTTTTGGCGGTTCCGCGCATCTGGGAAAAGTTTGGCGAAACTCTGCACCGCAAGCTGCCTGCGGCCTGGCTTCGCCGGGCCTTGGCCCCCGTCCTGCGCAAAAAGCTCGGGCTATCCCGGGCGCGCTTGGTGCTGAGTGGCGCCGCCCCCATTCGCGCCTCGCTCATCGATGAGTTTGCCTGCCTTGGCATCGTCATTCAAGAGGTCTACGGCATGACCGAGAACCTCGGAATCACCACCGTAAACTTCCGCGGAAAAGTCCGCATCGGCAGCGTCGGCCAGCCCTTTGCCGGAACCCGCGTGACCCTCGGCGAAGGCGACGAAATCCTCTTAGAAAGCCCCACCAACACCCAGGGCTACTACCGCGAGCCCGAGCTCACCGCCGAGCTCTTTCACGGCGGAGCCCTGCATACCGGCGACGTCGGACGCTTCGACGCCGACGGCTACCTCTACATCACGGGCCGTATTAAGGACATTTTCAAGACGGCCAAGGGCAAGTACGTCGCGCCGGCGCCCATCGAGGGCCGCATCATGGAGGCCGACGAGGTTGAGCAAGTCTGCCTGTTTGGCGTCAACCTTCCGCAGCCGGTGGCCCTGGCCGTGCTCACCGAGCACGCGCTCACCCAGGCCCGTGAAGTCGTCGAGTCCCGCCTGCAGCAGCTGCTTGACGCCATCAATCGAGAGCTTCCGCAGCACGAGCGCCTCGCCCAACTCATCGTCGTGCGCGAGCGCTGGGAAGTTGACAACGGATTCATCACTCCGAGCCTGAAAATCAAGCGCAACCAGGTCGAAAAATTTTACCACGACCTCGTCCACGGCCTGGCGGCGCGCGCAGAAAAGGTGGTGTGGGCTTAACCAGTGACTAGCAACGGGTTACTAGCAACTAGTTACTGGTAGCTAGTAACGAGCAGCTAGTTTCCGGCCGAAGGTCGCGGTTCCGCGGTTCCGCGTTTCGTTTATTTCGATTAATGCACGATGCGACGTAGTTTTGCCCCTATGGCAACGGTAACCTTGCGCGAACTCGCGGCGCGTCTCTCTCAAGCTGTGGCGGCCCCCGGAACCACCGTGGTGCTGCCCGAGCTCGAATTGGACCGCGCCGACGCGCTCGACCTACTG
>CAIJMB010000144.1 GCA_903821715.1 uncultured Flavobacteriales bacterium | reverse complement strand
GGATCAGCCTCCAAACGTTTGCCCTGCTTCAAACGAGTTAAGTAGACTCCAGCGATACGCGGCCACTCTTCGGGCTCTTTGGATTCTGCCTGCACAATGCTCGCGAGGACTGTCACTTCGTAGCGACTTAAACCTAGACGCTGCGCCGCTTCGGACCGGTCCGTGTTCCAAAACGCATCAAATTCTCGAGCCATGCGTTGGGCCACCTCGCGCGGCGAAAGCGACGCATAGACCTCGTAGGTATTCGGAAGCACTGGCACAATACTATCACCGTGGTAGAGAGCCGAATCAAGCTCAGAGGCAGAGTCAAAAAATACTTCTGATAATCGTGTGACCACCGCACTGCGCCCTTGATACCCGCGCACGGTAATTCGCTGGGGCGTCTCATAGCCCATTTTTAACTTTCGAAGCGTCCGCCACCACGGCTCGCTCGGCGAAATTTCGTAGTATCCACGCGGAACCTTGAAATTTCCCTGAAGCACGGCTCCCGCCCTGAGCAGGTTGAGGTGGGCATCTGGATTGTGCTTCGCAATGCTGTCCAAGACATTCAGAACTGGGGTGCCATCCACCGGAACCGGAACGGGAACCCGCACCGAAGTAAAATCCTGCGACGGCCAAAGGCCTACGGCAGCGGCAGCAAGCGCAAAGACAGCAATCAACCACCACGGGCGAATTCGGCGTGCGGCACGGGACTTACGGCTCATGACCTTAAGCGCTGTAGAAGTTGTACGTCGCGAAACTCGCGTCCGACCCGGTACCAGGCCTTGAGGACTCCCGAATGCTCGTAGCCACTGGCCGCAAAAACGTTCAGAGCAGCAGTGTTGTCGGTAAACACTTCGGCATAAAGGCTCCGCAACCCCACGCGCGCAAAGGCCCAATCCTCGACCAACTTCAAGCCCTGGCGTCCGAGCCCTTTTCGTCGAAATGCGGGATCCACAAGCAGAGCCACCTCGGCGCGCTGATGCACCGGTTGCGCGTTGAACACGTCAAAAAGTCCGAGGGCCCGTCCGTCAGACGTAGAGAGCACGAAGCGAACTTGCTCTGCCTCCCAGAAGTCCCGATGGGACTCGTCGAGGTAGCGCTTGAGCACAGCCCGACTGTAGGGAGCCACGCGAAGCCCCGCGTCTACGTGGTCGGCCTCCCAGCGCACGAGCTGGTCAAGATCCTCAGGTTCGAGGGCGCGAAGTTTTAGGCCGTCCATTCTCCGTCAAATACGCGGGCCACAGGCCCCGTGAGTACAATATTGGTAAAGCCCTCGGGTATTGAACTAAAGGAAACCTCGAGTTGGCCACCGCGGGCATCCAGCACCACGGGGCTGGGCAGTCCCAACTGTGTATGCGCCACCAGTGCAGCGGCTACCGCGCCGGTTCCGCAACTCAAGGTCTCGTCCTCGACACCGCGCTCGTAGGTGCGCAGGGCGCAGCGGTCACCTTCGGCGGCAAGCCAGTTGATGTTGGCTCCGCCTGACGAAGCGTACACACCGTAGCGCAGGGCACGCCCCTCGCCTACTGCATCTATGGACTCAAGTTCGTTGGCGAGCGCCACATGGTGGGGTGATCCGGTGTCCACAAACCATCCGCCGTGCTGCGCAATGGGCTTGGGGGCATCTCTAAACTGGACCGAAACCCGCCCGTCTCCGTGCCAATGGGCCGTATGCAGGCCGTCCGCCGCCAAAAAACTGCAGTCCGACCCGGTAAACAGACCCTGGGACCGCGCAAAGTCGACCGCACAGCGTGAACCGTTTCCGCACAGCGAACCCAAACCGCCGTCGGCGTTGTAGTAGTCGACGCGAAAATCCGCACCTTCAGCAGGTCCCACGACCATGAACCCGTCTGCACCGACCCCGTAGTGGCGGTGGCAGATTTCAGCGACCAAAATGGCAGGCCAATGCGCTTCAAACGAGCCGCGTACGACGACAAAGTCGTTTCCGCTTCCATGGTACTTGACAAAACGTCGGAACATACTGCGAATGTAGGCCGTGGAACAGTTTTTGAATTTCGTACCGTCGTCATTTAACCCAAAAAATTGTGCGTTTATGAATGCGAAAACTTTTGCAGCCGTTACCGGACTCGCGCTCGCAGCGGGCGTGGGCGGATCAGCCCTGTACGACGCCGTGCGCGGTCCCCAATTTTCTTCGGCCCCTTGGTCGGAATCCAGCGGTCGCCTCGTCGCGGACCATCCTGCCTTGGTAACCTCTACGGACTTCAGCGCAGCCGCCGAACAAGCCGTTCACGCAGTGGTGCATGTCAAAACAGCCGTAGAACAGGGTTACACGTTTAATCCGCTTCAGGACTTCTTCTTTGGGTTCGGCCAATCGCCCCAAATGCAGCCGAGGATCGTTCAGGGTTCGGGTTCCGGAGTCATTATCAGCCCCGACGGCTACATCGTAACCAACAACCACGTGATCGACAAGGCCAAAGAAGTTAAGGTGGTGCTCAACAGCAACAAAGAGTACAGCGCCAAAGTCGTGGGCGTCGACCCGACCACCGACCTTGCGGTGCTCAAGATTGAGGGCGAAAACCTACCTACCCTCGCATTTGCCAACAGTGACGACGTGCGCCTTGGCGAGTGGGTACTCGCGGTCGGCAATCCGTTCAACCTGAACTCCACGGTTACGGCCGGCATTATCAGTGCCAAGGGCCGCAGCATCAACATCATCGACAACCAGTCCGCCATCGAGGCCTTCATTCAAACCGACGCCGTAGTTAATCCGGGTAACTCGGGCGGAGCCTTGATCAACACCCGCGGCGACCTCATCGGAATCAACACTGCCATCTCCACCCGCACCGGCAGCTACGAGGGCTACAGTTTTGCGGTTCCGGCCAACATCGTACGCAAGGTGGTCGACGACCTCACAAAGTACGGCGTGGTACAGCGCGCCTACCTCGGAGTGAACATCGCCGACATTTCAGGTGAACTCGCCAAGGAACTGAGCATCAGCGAAACCCAAGGCGTGTACATTTCTGACGTGACTGAGGGCGGAGCCGCCTCCGACGCCGGCATCAAAAAGGGCGACATCCTCATTCAAGCGGGCGGCAAGGCCGTGAAAAAGATGTCCGAGCTCCTCGAGGTTATCGGAAGCCGTCGTCCTGGTGACAAAATGACGGTAGTCGTACTGCGCGACGGCAAAGAGAAGGTCTTCAATGTGACACTTCGCAACCGCCAAGGCAATACCGACGTACTGAAAAAGGAAGATGTGGCCTCGCTGCAATCACTCGGCGCATCCTTTGAACCGTTGAGCCCTTCTGATAAGTCCCGCTTTGGGTTGCGTTCGGGTGTCAAGGTTACTGACGCCGGAAGTGGCAAACTGGCAGAAGCTGGCGTTCCGACCGGATTTATTCTTGTCAAATTAAACAACCGACTGGTTTCCAGCGCCGACGATGTTGCTCAGATTTTGGGTGAACTCGGACCAGGCGACGGAGTGCTTCTGCAGGGCTACCGCCCGAACGGCCGCGCAGAGGTGTTTGCCTTCGCACTTTAGCATTACTTCAGCCAGGCCTTAGGCCGGTTTTGCGTGGACTAAGTGTCCAAAATACGCAAAACCGGCTTTTTTAATTCACTCAATTCCGGCCACTTAGCTGAGAAAAATTGCGCGAAATCGTCTTGAGCCTGCCCACTTCGGCGGCTACCTTTGCCACACAACCCAACCCAAAAACCAAACCTTGATGAATCCGTCTGCGAACGCCTACCCGACGTCCGTCCAAGTGCGCATTGCGCTCGAAAAATCCGCTACTGACCTCGTGAAAGTTGCGAGCGACTTATACTATGACCGCAACGTCAAAGTCGTACTCTTTCGCCAGGCCCTTCTCGACCAACGCGCCTCAGAAGTTCTGCACATCCACGAACACGCAGTGGTGATGGCTGAAGAGCGAATCACCGTCGACGACAGCCTGGCCATGGCTCAAGCCATTTACGAGTTCGGAGTCCAAAATTCCTCTCTCGACCTTGGACGCCTTGCGACCGAATGGTGCCGCGAAGCGGGATCATTTCTCACGCGAAAGGCTTTTTTGCAGCACAAACTGAGCGGATTCACGGCAGGATCCAACCCAGCCCCGAAACCCGTCGACGTCGTCCTTTACGGATTTGGTCGCATCGGACGCCTCGTGGCCCGCGAACTCATCGCCCAAGAAGGCCGCGGCGAGCAATTGCGCTTGCGCGCAATCGTCGTGCGCGGCGGCGGCGCTGAAGACCTTGAAAAGCGCGCTTCCCTCCTGCGCGTCGACTCGATCCATGGCCCATTCCCGGGGACGGTCTCAGCCGATTCCGCCAAAAACGCACTCATAGTCAACGGTCGTCCCGTGCTGATGATCAACGCGGCCAAGCCCGAAGACATTGACTACACCGCATACGGATTCTCGAATGTGCTCGTCATTGACAACACCGGAGCCTTTCGCGACCGCGAAGCCCTCGCCCGCCATCAGCAATCCAAAGGTTGCACGAAGGTGCTCTTGACTGCGCCCGGAAAAGGAATTCCGAACATCGTATTCGGGGTCAACCACGACCAAGACTGGGGTGACGAGACGATCTTCTCAGCCGCATCCTGCACCACCAATGCGATCGTTCCCGTGCTCAAAGTGATGCAGGACCAGTTCGGAATCGAGCAAGGCCACATCGAAACGATCCACGCCTACACCAACGACCAAAATGTGGTCGACAACATGCACCCCCCGTACCGCCGTGGCCGCGCCGCAGCCCTCAACATGGTGATCACTGAGACGGGTGCCGGAAGTGCCATCGACAAAGCCATTCCGGGCCTCGGAGCCAAGTTCACCAGCAATGCGATTCGCGTTCCGGTTCCGAACGGCTCACTTGCCATTTTGAAGCTCAGCCTGGGTAGCAGTACGCAGCGCGATGCATTGAATTCCGCACTGAAATCCGCCGCCTACCGTGGTGCCCTCGTGGAGCAAATCAAGTACTCGACCAGCCCCGAGCTCGTGTCGAGCGACATCGTAGGTGACTCGTGCTGTTCGATTGTCGACAGTGAAGCCACGCTGCTTCATGCCGACGGACGCAACGCCGTGCTCTACGTGTGGTACGACAACGAGTACGGATACACCCGCCAGGTGATGCGACTCGCCAAGCACATTGCTGGGGTGCGTCGCAAGACGTACTACTAGTCGCTAGCCTGGAGCTACTGGTTTCTTGTTTCTTGTTCAACGGAATGCTGTCCAACGACGCACTGAGTTATTGTCTTTGGGTATCTGGCGGAAATTGGCTCTGAGCCAAGGAACCAGAAACCAAAAACCAGGAACTAAAAACCAGAAACCAGTAGCTAGAAACCAAAAGTGATACGCACGTACTTTTGCCGCCATGCTTCCAACTTGGCTCGAACGTACTGAACTTTTGGTGGGCTCCGACGCCCTTGAACGACTTCAAAAAGCCCACGTGCTCGTGGTCGGCTTGGGGGGTGTCGGAAGCTTCGCCGCCGAATTCCTCGCCCGCTCTGGCGTGGGACACCTCACCATTGTCGACGGTGACGTGGTGGACCCCACCAACCGCAACCGCCAGCTTCAGGCTCTAAGTAGTACCCACGGGCAAAAAAAGGCCTGGTTGATGCGCGACCGAATCTTGGACATCAATCCCGAATGCCAGGTCGATGCCATCGACTCGTTCCTCGACCCAGAAGCCATGCGCCAGTTGCTCCAAACGGCTGAGGT
>CAIJMB010000143.1 GCA_903821715.1 uncultured Flavobacteriales bacterium | reverse complement strand
CATCATGCTGCTGTCGATTACGTGGATCATGGGATTTCAGCAGGAGCTCTTCCGTATTTCGGACCACCCTGTAAGCGGTCGCGACCTCGTACTGCTCGCGGGCGGAATCTTCCTACTTTGGAAGTCCACTAAAGAAATCTACGAAATCACCGAAGCAGGTGGGGCCCAGCACGGTCAAAATTCTAACGTAGCCAAGAGCTTCGCGGGAATCATTGTGCAAATTGCCTTATTGGACATCGTGTTCAGCTTTGACTCAATTCTTACTGCGATCGGAATGACCGACAACATCCAGATCATGATTGCCGCTATTGTAGTTGCCATGTTTGTGATGCTTCAGTTCAGCGCCCCAGTTTCTAAGGTCATTGAAAAGCACCCGTCCCTTCAAATTCTCGCCTTGGCATTTTTGATCTTGATTGGATTCATGCTCGTCGCTGAAGCAGCGGGGTACCACGTTCCGAAGGCCTACATCTACATGGCAGTAGGCTTTTCTTTGGGAGTGGAACTCATCAACATCCGCAGCAAAGTGCGCGGAGGCGGTGGTCCCAAGGCGCACTAAACCTCGTGTACAAAAAGGTCGCGGTCAAAGCGCACGCGCGGCCCGTAAACCCCTTCTGGCGCGCGCTTTCCTGCTGAAATAACCATGCAGACTTGGGCTCCTCGAGGGAGCTCAAGCAAGCGTTTGATCCGTGCACCATCCATGCCTTCCATGGGGCAGCTGTCAAATCCATGAGCACGGAACGCAAGCATCAAATTCTCACAAGCTAGCGCGGTGGATTTGTGGGCCCAAATGGCCATTCCGCTCAGTGAGAACGGCCCGCGCGGAATAGGCTTCACCAAGCCCACTACGGAGACCCAAAGCGTTTTAAACGGACCAAACAGACCCAATGGCCCCATGTTGTAGGCCAACGGAACAATTGTGCGGTAGTACTGGTACGCGGCCTTGAGGCGAACCTTTCGGCTCTCGTCAAACTTGGCGAGCATCAGCGCGTTGGTCTCACGCCATCGGTCGGGTCGGGCCACCGCTACGACGAGCTCTTGCGCAGTGCGCGCGGCGGGCTGATTGAGGCAGTAGGTGACAAGTTTAGCTTTTTTCTCAGGAGTCCGAACCCAATAAAAATCCCAGGTCTGAAGGTTGCTCGAGTTGGGAGCAAGCAGCGCCAATCGCAAGCATTCACGCATGACTTCCTCGGGGATGGGGTCGTCGGTAAACACGCGTACACTTCGACGACTCTCAACTACTTCTGTAAAGGCTTTTGCGTCCACTTCTGGGGCAGGTTCGTGGTAGCCGTGCTTGGGGGCATTGTTAAAAATGTCCACGCTGCTGGCGGGCTTTGGATCGCTCATTTCGGAATTATTTTTTGAGTAAGTCGCGGATTTCGCTCAAGAGCTCAACGCTCGGGTCTGGCTTTGGTTCGGGCTGTTCGTTCGCCTCGCGTACGTGGATACGGTTCAACGTTTTCACCAGAAGAAATACGGCAAGTGAAATGAGGCCAAATTGAAGAATAGCATTGATCAAGGCCCCGATTCCGATGGGAATCGCACCTAGATTAAGGGTCCACGATGCTGTATCGACGTTGCCCGAAAGCCAGTTGAGCGGCGGCATCAGCACTTGCTGAACCAACGCATCGACGATTTTTTGAAACGCTGATCCAACAACCACGCCGATCGCCAGATCCATTGCGTTGCGCTTGAGGGCAAACGCACGAAATTCCTTCCACATCTTCATGGCCTTAAGTTACGTGCTACCTTCGGAACCATGCGTCGTGAAGAATCCGACATTTTAGAATTTAAGCTTCGCGTCGACAGCCAGCGCAAGATTGCCAAAACACTGGTCGCCTTTGCCAACGGGTTGGGTGGGCAAATCGTGGTGGGCGTTCGCGACTCAGGTTCCGTGGCCGGATGCCGCGTAGATGAAGAGTTTTATATGATTCAAGGCGCTGCGCAACTTCACACCCGACCTGAGGTTCCGATTTCTGCACGAGAGGAACGTTGGGAGCACAAGTCAGTATTGGTAGTAGAGATTCCGCCCTCAAGTTTAGCTCCCCACTTGGCCCACGATGAGGACGAAGACCTATGGAGGGCATACGTTCGGCGGGGAGCCGCTAACTACAAAGCAAACAGGGTTTTGCTTGAGTCGATCAATTTAAAAT
Source organism: uncultured Flavobacteriales bacterium (assembly GCA_903821715.1). Taxonomy (GTDB): domain Bacteria; phylum Bacteroidota; class Bacteroidia; order Flavobacteriales; family Schleiferiaceae; genus TMED14. Next base: position 129 of record CAIJMB010000143.1, on the reverse strand, counting down.
TTACGGGCGTGGTCAAGGCCACTTCTGATCAGTTGCGCCTACTGCATCTCATGAATGCCAGTGAGCCCGTAAGTGCCTCATTGCTTGCCCGCAAATCTGGCTTGCCTATACGTGATGTGGAAGATGGAT
>CAIJMB010000142.1 GCA_903821715.1 uncultured Flavobacteriales bacterium | reverse complement strand
GGGAGCCGTGTAGAGCAAGGTCAAGTGATTGGTTATGTGGGATCAACGGGCTTGGCAACCGGCCCGCATGTCTGCTATCGTTTTTGGAAGAACGGAAGGCAGGTGGACCCCCTAAAGGAGCCGATCCAGCGAGCGGATCCGCTTCCTCGCTCCCTTTGGGCAGATTTTGAATCCGGAATGAAGCCGCGCAAGGCCATTCTCGATTCGTTGGCCAACGGTTGAGGGCAGTCAGTACTGAGCGCCTTAACCTAATCGGTTCGCTCCGGAGGTCTCGCCAAATAATCGTACATTGACCTGAAAATCAATAGGGTGTCTCAGTTAATGTCGTTCGTTTCGCGGCCGTTTACGTCGGATTTCCGCGCCAAGCTTGGCCGGCTCACGCTTTATGCGGCCATTTTGAGCTTTTTGATTCACTTGGGGCTTTATGCGGTCAAATCGTGGTTTCCGGACCTCATTTCGGGCCCACTGTTCGCGCATCCAATCAACGCGATCTACACACCATTCTCGGTGCTCTTGGTCTTTGAGACCTACCTGCTCGTCTACTATTTGCGCCGTTCGACCACCATTTATGTGGCGAAACAGTACGAAATCATGGTGCTAATCCTTATTCGAGGCGTTTTTAAGGATTTAACCCACCTTGACTTAGGTGAGAATTTTCATTGGAACCCCGGAAACATAGAGCTCGTCTGGGATTTGCTCTGTGTGCTCGTGATCTATGTGTGCGTTCTGTTGTTTTACCGAATATCGGGCTATGTCACCGATCAGGAATTCCCGAACCAACCAGAGGCCCTCAATCTGCGGCGCTTTGTGCATTCTAAAAACGTACTGGCCTTTATACTGTTCGGAGTCCTAGCCGGACTCGCAACCACCAGTTTGTATACATGGCTGCAAACGGGTTCCGCCCTCGAGAATCCGGTGACTGACTTGAATTCAGTCTTTTTCGATCAGTTTTATACCGTGCTGATTGTCAGTGATGTATTTATCCTTCTCCTCTCGCTGCTGTACAGTGATGACTTTCCCACCATCATTCGGAATTCAAGTTTTGTCATCTCGACGATTTTGCTCAAACTCAGCTTTACCGCGGAATCCGGAGTCGCACAGATCCTCATCGTGGGCGGTGTCAGCTTTGGACTCGTGATGCTTTGGATCACGAATGCCTACTACCGACTCGGAACCAAGCCTTAAAGTGGGTTAGCCCACCACGTTCACGATCCGCCCCGGAACCACAATTACCTTTTTGGGACTGCGCCCCTCAAGGAAGTGCGCCGTTTTTTCGTGGGCCATAACTGCAGTTTCGACCTCGGCCGCCGACGCAGACGCCGGCATTTCGAGTTGAAAACGAGTTTTTCCGTTGAACTGAATGGGGTAGTTGACGCTGTCTTTGACCAAGTGCTCAGGGTTGAGCGCGGGGTAGGGGGCGAGCACGACACTGCCTTCGCCACCGAGTTCAGCCCACAGTGCCTCGGCCGTGTGGGGAGCAAAAGGCTCAAGCAGCACAGCAAAGTCGCGCAGCGTGCTCTGGGAAAGTTGCGGAATTCCGCTCCACGCATTGACTGCAATCATCATCGCGCTCACCGAAGTGTTGAACGAAAGCGTTTCAACGTCGCGCTGCAGTTTGTCGATGAGCTGGTGAAGGGTGCGCAGCTCTTCAGGAGTCGCATCGCCGTCGTGGCGCTTTTCCATCAGTCGCACGGACTTTTTCAAGAATCCGACGACACCCGACATGCCCTGGGTGTCCCATGGCTTGCTCTGCTCGATGGGCCCGAGGAACATTTCAAAAAGGCGCACGGCGTCGGCTCCGTACTGGTCGGCCAAGGCGTCGGGGTTGACGACGTTGTACTTGGACTTCGACATTTTCTCGACTTCGCGCTCGACCTTGATCGGGCCCTCGGACGGAATAAATTCGGTGCCTGCCCAGCTTGGCATCCAGGTGCGTAGGGCGTCGCGGTCAACTTCGTTGCGCTCATTGACCAGACTCACGTCAACATGAAGCTTTTGGGTGGTGTACTGCCCGGCCAGCTCGGCGCTGACTACGGTCTGTGTACCCTCGATGCGGTGGACAAAGGCGCTGATTCCCTGAATCATGCCTTGGTTCACTAAACGCTTAAACGGTTCGCGGAACCCAATGTGCCCCAAGTCGTGCAGGGCGTGGGTCCAAAAACGGCTGTACAGCAGGTGGCCGGTGGCGTGCTCGCTTCCGCCCACATACAGGTCCACTTGGCCCCAGTAGTCGGCCGCGCTGCGGTCCACGGCTGCGGAACCATTCTTCGAATCCATGTAGCGCAAGAAGTACCATGAGCTGCCGGCCCAACCGGGCATGGTCGTGGTCTCCAGCGGAAGGCCTTCGGCCGAAACCCAGCGCTCCGCGCGCGCCAGAGGCGGCTCACCGTCCTCCGTAGGCAAATACTTATCCACCACAGGCAACTTCAGCGGCAGCTCATCCAAAGGCAGCGCCTCAGGAACCCCGTCGCGGTACGCAATGGGAATGGGTTCACCCCAATAGCGCTGGCGTCCAAACACGGCATCGCGCAATCGGTACTGAACCGTTCGTTCGCCCAATCCGCGCGACTCCAATTCAGAAATGGCGCGATCAATCGCATCAGCAGTCGCCAATCCGTCCAAAAATTCCGACGCAATGGCCCGGCCCGACTTGGCCTCAAAGGCCTCCGTCTGCACGTCCACCGGCTCGCTCGACGCGACCACCTGCACAATCGGCAAGCCCATGGCCTTCGCCAGCGCATGGTCGCGGCTGTCGTGCCCCGGAACCGCCATAACCGCACCCGTACCGTATCCCATCAGCACGTAGTCACTGGTCCACACCGGAATCGGAGCCGCCGTGAACGGATGCTCGACATAAGTTCCTGTGAACACTCCGCCTACGGTCTTCGTATCAGCTTGGCGGTCGCGCTCGCTGCGGCGTGCCGCTCGCTCGCAGTAGGCCTCCACTTCGGCCCGCTGGGCCTCGGTCGTCCACTCCCCGAGCATGGGATGCTCGGGAGCGACCACCATAAACGTGGCGCCAAAAATGGTATCGGGCCGAGTGGAAAACACTTCAAGTACATCGGCTCCGCCCCTTGGCTCGTTAGCTCGTTGGCTCGCTGGCTCGTTGGCTTTTTGGCTCGTTAGCTCGTTAGCTCGTTGGCTCGTTAGCTCGTTGGCTTTTTGGCTCGTTAGCTCGTTAGCTCGTTGGCTCGTTGGCTCGTTAACTTCTTCGCCAACCTTGCCAACCTTGCTAACCTCGCCAACCTGGCTAACCTCGCCAACCTGGCTAACCTCGCCAACCTGGCTAACCTTGCTAACCTCGCCAACCTCGCCGGCGTTGCCCGCGAGCACCCTAAATCGAATCCGAGCCCCCTGGCTGCGCCCGATCCAGTGGCGCTGTGATTCTTTGATGCTGTCGCTCCAGTTCAGCTCTTCGAGGCCGTCGAGCAGGCGCTGGGCAAAGGCACTGATGCGCATCGACCACTGAAGCATGGGCTTTTGCACGACGGGATGGCCGCCGCGCTCGCTGAGGCCGTTGACGACTTCGTCGTTGGCCAGCACGGTTCCGAGGGCCGGACACCAGTTCACCAGCGACTCGCTGCGGTAGGCTAGGCGGAAGTGCTGCAGCAGCGCTTCGCGCTGCGCCGCATCCATGGCAACCCATTCGGTCTTGGTGCACTCCGGTTCGCCGTGGCATGCGGCGTTCAAGCCTTCGGTGCCCCGCGCGTTCAAGTGCGCCACCAGCGTTTCGATCGGCTCCGCGCGCTCGCTTTGTTTGTTGTACCATGCTCCAAACAGCTGAATAAAAATCCACTGCGTCCAGCGGTAGTAGTCGGGGTCGCAGGTTTGCACCTCGCGACTCCAGTCAAAACCCAGTCCGAGGCGGTTCAGTTGCTCGCGGTAGCGCTCGATGTTGACCTCGGTCGTGACGGCGGGATGCTGGCCGGTCTGAATGGCGTACTGTTCCGCCGGAAGGCCGAAGGCGTCAAAGCCCATCGGGTGCAGCACGTTGAAGCCCTGATGGCGCCTAAAGCGGCTGACGATGTCGCTGGCGATGTAGCCGAGCGGGTGTCCGACGTGAAGCCCAGCACCTGAAGGGTAGGGAAACATGTCGAGTACATAAAACGGATTCCGATCCGACGGAAAATCCGCGCGGTACACGTTTAAATCGCGCCATAACTGCTGCGCGCGGGCATCCCATTCGGTAGGTCGGTATTCCATGGGTGCAAAAGTAGCCTCGTGCCTCGGATTTCGCGTAGATTTGCCCCATGGCTAAAGCACAAGGAGAAGAAGCCTTCAACAAACGTCGCGTGCGCTTTTCGTACGCTGGCGTCGTACTCAGCATTGGGCTGGTGCTGTTCTTGACTGGAATCATGGCCACCTTGGCCTACCAATCAAGGGTATTGACGGACGATCTCAAAGAGAACTTCACGTTCACCCTCTTTCTCAAATCCGACGCAACCCAAGAAAAAGCCGACGCCTTCATTAAAGAATGGTCTGACGAACCCGAGATCCGCAGCTTGCGTTTTGTGGGCAAAGAAGAAGCCGCCGAGCAGTTTCAGAAGGACCTTGGCGAAGACTTTGTCGACTTTCTCGGATTCAATCCCTTGAGTGATGCGATTGATGTCAAGCTGAAAGCGGATTTCGTGAGTCCCGACCAGCTCGCCAAGCTTCAAGAGCGCTTTCTCAAGGCTTCGATTGTCGAAAACCTGGTCTACGACCGCGACCTTGTTTCGGTGATTCACCAAAATGTAGGTAAAATCAACACCGCGATGCTTGCTGCGGTAGCCATCTTGCTGCTTGTCAGTCTGATGCTGATCAACAACGCACTGCGTCTCGCGATATATGCCCGTCGATTTACCCTTAAAACGATGCAGCTGGTCGGGGCAACCAAGTCGTTTATTCACAAGCCGTTTCTGAAAGAAGGTCTAATTCTCGGTGCCCTGGGAGGACTGACCGCGGCGCTGCTCTTGGCGCTCACCTTCGCCTTGCTCATTGGTGAATGGCCACGACTGGCCACAAGTTTGACATGGGGCCTATGGGGCGCTTTGGCCATGGCCCAAATTCTCATTGGAATCGCACTTACCACGGCATCTACGGCCTTAGCCGTTCGCCGCTATCTCGCTTTGAACACCAACCAACTCTACGAACGATGAAGACCACTTTTCTTTTTCAGCGCGGCAACTACGTGCTCATGCTCGCCGGATTGGCCCTGATTGTTTTGGGCTTTGTGCTCATGTCGGGCGGAGGCTCTGAAGACCCCAACGTTTACAATCCAGAGCTATTTAATGCGCGTCGCATTGTCGTAGCTCCGTTTTTGATCGTACTTGGGTTCGCCGTCGAAGTGTGGGCCATTATGCGCAAACCCAAAGCGGAGTAATTCATGGATTGGCTAAGTGCAATTATCCTCGGAATTATCCAAGGTCTTGCGGAATTTTTACCGGTTAGCTCTTCGGGCCATCTTGAGCTTGGACGCAGCTTACTAGGGATCGAGCTTTCAGGCAGTAGCGGTTTACTATTTGTGGTGACCGTGCATGCGGGGACTGCCCTTGCGACTGTCGTGGTGTTTTACAAAGACATTGTCTCGGTAGTCCAAGGTCTCATCAAGGGACATGAAGAGGACCGCCGCTTCGCGGGGTCCATCCTCGTGTCTATGATTCCAGCAGCATTTGTAGGGCTCCTTTTTGAAGATGCCATTGAAGGTCTTTTTGAAGATTCTACGCTACTCGTCGGAGCGATGCTCGTCATCACCGGCCTGCTGCTGCTCATGGCCGACCGCGCCAAAAAAACCCATAAAAAGGTGTCTGTCGCTGACGCGTTCGCCGTGGGAATTGCACAGGCCATTGCCATTCTTCCTGGTATTTCGCGAAGCGGAGCTACCATCAGCACGAGTGTGCTTTTGGGAATCGACCGTGAGCACGCTGCACGCTTCTCATTTTTGATGGTGGTTCCTTTGATCATGGGCAAAATGATTTTGGATGTCGCCGATTTGGCATCAAATCCCGGATCTTCCAACGAGCCTTTGCTTCCTTTGGTGGTCGGATTTGCGGCGGCGTTTGTGACGGGACTTTGGTCGTGCCGCACCATGATTCAACTTGTCAAGCGCGCCAAGTTGAAGTACTTTGCCTACTACTGCTTTGCCGTAGGGACGGTTGCCAGCGTGTGGACCATCCTCAGCTAAGCATACCTGCGGACCTCGACGAGGCCCGAGCGGGATTTTGGATCGCGGTCGATAAACCGCTTGAATGGACGTCGTTTGACGTGGTTGCCAAGGTCCGCAACGCCCTCAAGAAGCGCTACGCAACCCGAATCAAAATTGGCCATGCGGGTACGCTTGATCCCCTGGCCACTGGGATGCTGGTGCTTGCCGTCGGGCGCGCTACTAAAGACATCGAGTCGGTGATGGCGGGTGCCAAGACCTACACCGCCACCCTCAAATTGGGTGCGGTTACCTCGAGCTACGATGCGGAGACTCCGGAGCAACCCACAGGTCACCCCATACCCGAGCTTACCGAGGAGTTGGCTGCAGCGCTGACGGCGAAGTTTACGGGAGAGGTACTGCAGGTTCCGCCCCTATTTAGCGCAGTAAAAATCGATGGGGCGCGGGCCTACGACTTGGCCCGAAGCGGCAAGACTGCCGAGATCAAAGCCCGCCCCGTGCAGATACACCGCTTAGAAATCTCGGCGCTCGTGCCCGACGTGTGGGAACTCACCGTGGGCTGCGGCAAAGGGACGTACATCCGTTCGCTCGCCCACGACATTGGACAGCATTTGGGTTGCGGAGCCTACCTCACGGCCTTGCGCCGCACCGAGGTGGTTCCGTTTGCGACGATGTCGTCACTCGATGAGGTACTAGCCGCGGTTCAGTCGTCATAGCGAGAGGTCCAGAGGTTTTCGCTGAAGTTCTTTGCGCGCGAAAACCCATAGAGTGCGGCCATCGCTGAGGTGGCGAAGAGTAGATAAAAAAAGAAGATTCCGCGCACAAAGCCTGAATGGGCGCCAATTACCGATTCGGGCACGGCCAAAGCCACTGCCGCACAGAAGACTAAGATGCTCTGCATCATGGTTTTGAATGAGCGCAGGGGGTACATCACCACGCGGCGTAGCGGATTCACTTCACCGCCCCACTTGTGCACGAGGTAGTGGTAGCCCCCTCCCAGTTCTAGTAGTAGCAAGGGATCCTTGTCTTGGTAGGTCAGGCGAAAGAGCGATGCGGGAGCCACAATTTTGTAGCCGTTCAAACGGGTACCGGCCGCGGCGTCAAGTCGCTCCATTGCTGCGACGGCTTCGTACGGAATCTGCCCCGCGAAGTGGTTGGCGTCCAAAAAGCGCAGGCGGTATTCGACACACAGCGACTTTAGATGGTCTTCGTGGACGATGCGGTCGCGCACCATCGCCTCGAGCGGAAGTTTACCCTCGCGCTGAAAGGATTCTGCCAATTTGCTGCGCTGCGCCTCATCGCTGGCAAGCCATTGTTCCCAAGCCTTGGCATCGCTCGCGCTGCGGCTTAAAAGTGTGCGTTCTAAATCCGTTCCCATAGTGTGAAAATAACCGCAAAGAGGTAATTGCGGTTCACACTTGACAAGGCCTAGTTCAAAAGGGTACCTTTGCCCCCTATGAAAATGAAGCTCTCCCACTTTGGCTATGATTTGCCAGAAGCGCAAATCGCGCAGCATCCTGTTGATTTTCGCGACGACGCGCGGCTGATGGTGGTGAACCGAGAGTCCGGAAGCATTGAGCACCATCACTTTCGCGATCTGGCGAATTTCTTTGTACCTCGTGACCTTCTGGTAATTAACAACACGAAGGTTTTTCCTGCCCGAATGTGGGGCAATAAAGAGAAGACCGGTGCTTTGATCGAGGTGTTCCTGCTTCGAGAACTCAATGCCGAGAGCCGACTTTGGGACGTGCTGGTGGATCCCGCCCGCAAAATCCGAACTGGAAACAAGCTCTACTTCGGTGACGACGACAGCCTAGTGGCCGAAGTCATTGACAACACGACGTCGCGCGGACGCACGCTTCGCTTCCTCTTCGACGGAAGCTACGAAGAGTTTCGCCTGAAGCTCAAAGAAATGGGTGAGACTCCGTTGCCTAAGTACATCACACGTCCCCTAGAGCCTGAAGACGCCGAGCGGTACCAAAGTATTTTTGCCAAAGTCGAAGGTGCAGTAGCAGCTCCCGTAGCCTCGCTGCACTTCAGTAAGAATTTGATGAAGAAGCTCGAAATCAAGGGCGTCGACACCGTAGAAATGACGATGCACGTGGGACTTGGTACCTTTCGCCAGGTCGAAGTCGAGGACCTTTCGAAGCACAAAATGGAGTCCGAGCAGTACTGGATTTATCCTGAGACAGCGGAACGCGTGAACCAGGCTAAGGCTGAGAAGCGCAAGGTCTGTGCAGTGGGCACGAGTGTCATCCGGTCGCTCGAGTCGTCGACGATCACGGACCACCGCATCAAGTCGGGCAACGGCTGGACTTCAAAATTTATTTTCCCTCCGCACGAGTTCCTCGTGGCCAACAGTTTGATCACCAACTTTCACGCACCCCAGTCCACGATGCTGATGCTCACCGCGGCCTTTGCCGGCTACGACCTGACCATGGACGTGTACCACACCGCGGTGAAAGAGAACTACCGGTTCTTGAGCTACGGTGACGCGCTCATGTTTATTTAAGCACTGAGGCTACGATCAAAAAAAAGCCGACCATTGGGTCGGCTTTTTTTGTGCTCGGGGTTCTTTAGCGGCCGCTGCCCATGAGGTAGCCCACCTTGAGGCCCATAAAAATTCCGATGTTTTGGTACCGGCTGTCCTGGGTTTCGTCGATGTACGCGAGGTACAACTCTTGACCCGTATTGGGGTCAATGGTGTAGGTGGTTCCGACAATTGGGTAGTTGACAAAGCGATTCGATACACCAAAACTCAAATCCACCAAAAATCGGTCGCTTGACCGAATGTGGTAACCCATCATGATGCCTTGATCAAAGTTTTGCTTAAAGCTGGCGATCTGACCATTTACTCCATCAAACACTTTATTGTAGCGACGGTTTTGAATGAATGCGCCGAGGTAAAATCCGTCGTCGTATGAGTCACCGCCAGGGAATACCTTGAGATTCAGCGTTTGACTCGAGCCCGGACGAACGCGGCTGTCGGCAGTATAAAAAGAGTTACTACTCCACATAATGGCCTCATCGACAAATGCGTCGATCGTGTTGTGGAGCGTGAGGCCGAGTCCAGCTTCGACGGTAAAGTAGGGACTGAGGCGCTGTTCCACTGAAATCGGGTAGTGGCCCGAGAAAAATGGCGTCACATTGAACTTCACGGCGGTTGGGTAGCGCGAAATCATGCGGTTTCGATTGCGGGTTGTATTCGCCGAATTCGAAGAAGTAGAGCCGTCCACGCTGTAGCGCTTTACGGTGACTTGAGCCGTGGTGTCGACCGCAACTACGGCGGCCAATGCGAAAATGAGCGTGCGAAAATTCATGGCATAAAGATAACGGACATGCTTTAGGCAAAATTCTTGCCACTTTGAAATGCAGTAACTTTGACCAATGAAGCGAATTATCCTTTGCATTTTAGGAGCCGTAGTGCTTTCCACCACCATATCAGCTCAAAATTCCGAGACGATTGAAGTCCGTTGGAGCCGTGGCTACACAAATCGCGAAATCCAGCTCGACTATGTGACCAGCTTGGATTCCGCCAATTTTATGACTTACGGGAGCACGTCGCGGTCCCTGCTCCGCAAGGCCAAGTACTTCTATGCTCGCTACGACCGTCAGTCCATGGGACAGTTGTGGCAAGTCGAGGAGGTTATTGACAAGTACCGCGATGCCCCGTTGAGCTTTCACAGTATGGTGACGTTCGGTCAAACGACGTATGTGTTTTACCAAGCCTATTCGAAGGCGGACGACGTGCGCTACGTGCTTTTGCGCACCATTGATGCCGACGGCAACATTTCGGACTTCATTGAACTTGATCGCATTACGGCGAAGCGCGCATTCATGGGGGACTTTAAAGTGAGCTGGAACTACAATGCCACGAGCTTTGCCGTGGTGAGCTTTCCCGAGGAGGACCGCAAAGAGGACGTCCAAGTTGAGGTTAAGCGCTTTGACCGCGAGGGCAATCCGTTGGGCGGAGCATCTGTGAAGTTGGACTATGCGTCCCGCACGGTCAGCATGATGGATGTGGACTACGCGATCAACGGGGACGTCTACATTCTGGCCGCCCGCCGTCCAGATCGTGCCAAGAACGAAAAGCGTCAACTTTTTGCGCCCAATCAAGAGTTTTTTATTCTACATGCCGACCCAAGCGATGAGGTTTTTCAAGAAGTTGACCTTGGACTCAAGGACAAGTTTGTGGTAGGCGGAATCGGTGTGGAGGCCGACCAAATTCCGGGCAAAGTAGCCATCAGCGGAATGTACTCGGACAAACGTTATGGTTCAACTAGCGGTATGTTCTACCTGACCCTCGACCAGACTACGATTGAACCATTGACATCTGATTTCATGAACCTTCGCGACTTTGACTACATCAACGATGGTCGCAAGGATGGCTCGGCTCGGGCCCGCCGAAAGGGCGAGGCGAACGAGTCCTATGTATTCCGCGGAATGGTTCCTCGCGAAGGTGGCGGTAGCCTCGTACTGATGGAGGACTACGACATGGTGGTTGTTACCACCCAAACCCGCAACGGGACCGTGACCACCTATTACTACTACTACGACAACATTTGGGCGATGATGGTCGACGCACAAGGTGAAATTGAGCGTGTTTCTGTGATTCCCAAACAGCAGTACTCGGTGAACGACGGCGGAGTCAATTCTGGATTCCTGCTCGTACGCGACCGCGAGAACTTTCAGTTTTTGTTTAACGACACGCGCGGAAACGACCAGCGCTGGGCCAAAAATCAAGCGCCCAAGCGCATGGCTGCCGCCCGCAAAGCCAACCTAGTGCAGGTTACGCTCAAGCCCGACGGAACGCTTGTCTACACTCCGCTGATCGATAACCGCAAAGAGAAAGCCATCTTGATGCCGCGACGCGGTCGTTCGTACTTGGGAACCCCAGGAGAGGCGGTGATTCCCGGTGCTAAGCGCGGAAAATGGGTGTTTATGAGCCTTCGCCCTGAGCGCAGCTAATGTCAGCGAAGCCCGATTTTCGAAGCCTTCGGCGCGAGGAGGTTCGCGCACACTTTGCCGCGTGGGGTGAGCCCGCATACCGCGCTGATCAGGTCTACGACTGGCTGTGGGCCAAGGGCGCCCAAAGTTTTGACGACATGTCCAACTTGCCCAAAACCTTGCGGGCTAAGTTGGCCGAGGAATTTGAATTCCGCCCCCAGCGCATTGAGTCAGTGCAGCGGTCCAGTGATGGGACGCTGAAGAACGCCGTGCGACTTCACGACGGGTTGGTCGTTGAAAGCGTGCTGATTCCGACCGAAAAGCGAATTACGGCCTGCGTTTCGAGCCAAGTGGGTTGTGCCATGGGCTGCGCGTTTTGCGCCACGGCCCGCCTTAAGCGCATGCGAAACCTCGAGCCCGACGAGATCTACGACCAGGTGCGGGCCATTCACGAGCAGGGGACCACTGAGTTCGGTCGTCCGCTGACCAACATCGTCTTTATGGGCATGGGCGAACCACTGATGAACTACAAAAACACGCTCGAGGCCATCGACCGAATTACCTCGCCCAAAGGGCTGGGGCTTTCGCCCAAGCGCATCACCTTGAGCACGGTCGGATTGCCGAAGATGATTCGCAAGCTTGCCGACGACGGGGTGAAGTTCAACCTCGCGGTTTCGCTGCATTCCGCGCGCGACGAGGTGCGCGCCCAAATCATGCCGGTGAACGACGTGGCTCCGATTGCAGAGCTTCGTTCGAGTCTGGAGTACTGGTACGCCGCAACCAAGCGCAAGGTCACCTTCGAGTATGTGGTGTGGCGCGACGTCAACGACCAACCCGAAGACGTGCGGGCCTTGGTGGAACTGGCCAAGCGGGTTCCGTGCAAAGTGAACTTGATTGAGTACAACGCCATCGGAGACGAGCGCTTTCGCCAGGCTGCGCCCGAGGCCCTGCAAGCCTACGTCGACGGACTGGCGCGCGTCGGAGTCGTGGCCAAGGTCCGCCATTCGCGCGGTAAAGACATTGATGCCGCGTGCGGTCAGTTGGCGAACAAAAAGCTTCCGGCCGAACTTACCTCAATTGACTAATGCCACCTGCGGCGCGGAGCCGTGGGTGCTACCTTTGCAGTTATGACCAAATCAGCAGTTCTTGAGGCGCTTCAGCAGGTGACCAACGCCAGTGGCAACGGACTCCTTGTCGAATCCGGACACGTAAAGAATATTCAGATCTTCGGCGGCGAAGTTGAGCTGGATGTGGTGAGCGACAGTGCCGCCCTCGCTCAAAAAAAACGCCTTGAGGTAGACCTTATGAAGGCGGTGCATACGATTGACTCCAAAGCCGCGGTCAAGGTGAACCTTGAGGTGCGCACGCCGGCTCCGACCGAAAATGCCAATGTCCTGCGCGGCAAGCCGATTTCCGGGGTCGAGCACGTCATCGCCGTGGCCTCGGGCAAGGGTGGAGTAGGGAAGTCGACGGTGACGGCCAACCTCGCGGTGTCGCTGGCTGAAATGGGCTTTAGCGTGGGTGTGGTCGATGCGGACATCTACGGTCCGAGCATGCCCATTATGTTTGACGTACAGCACGCCAATCCGGGCGGAATCGAAGTCAACGGCGTCCGCAAGATGGACCCGGTCGAGGCCTACGGCGTGAAAATCATGTCGATTGGGTTCTTTGCCGGAACCGACCAAGCCGTAGTAAGGCGCGGCCCGATGGCCCCCATGGCCCTTAACCAAATGCTTCAGGAAACCCATTGGGGCGAACTCGACTTTTTGCTGGTGGACCTGCCTCCCGGCACGGGCGACATTAACTTGAGCCTCGTTCAGGCCTTACCCGTTACCGGTGCAGTCGTGGTGAGCACACCCCAGGCGGTGGCGCTGGCTGATGCCCGCAAGGGCGTGGGTATGTTCCGCATGGACGCGATTCAGATTCCGGTGCTCGGAATCGCCGAGAACATGGCCTACTTCACGCCGCCGGCACACCCCGACGAGCAGTACCACATTTTTGGCCGCCACGGCGCCCGCAACCTCGCCGAGCAGCTTGACGTGCCCTTTCTAGGGGAGCTTCCGCTGGTGCAGAGCATTCGCGAAGCCGGTGACGTGGGTCGCCCCGCCGCCCTTCAGCAAGACGGTGTGGTTCGCGATTCATTTATCGACTTGGCCCGCAATGTCGTTTCGGCACTGGCTGACCGCGTTTCAAACCTTCCGCCCACTGAAGCTGTGCGCATCACGACCATGGCCGGGTGCACAACCACCAAGCGCGACGTATGACGCTCGAGGACCGCATCGAAAAGGCGCTTGCTGAAGTGCGACCCTTCCTCGAGAGCGACGGAGGTGGAATCGAATTGGTGAAAATCGAGGTTCCGCGCGTGTTTGTGCGCCTGTTGGGAGCCTGCCACGGCTGCAACGTCAACCAAACCACACTCAAGCTCGGCGTCGAGAACAGCGTTCGAAGTCACGCGCCCGAAATCGAAGAGGTCGTTGCTTTGGATCATGCGTAGCGTCGTCGTTCTTCTTGCGGGCGATTCCGGGGACGGAATCCAGTTGCTCGGAGGCCAAATCGTGCGCGCAGCGGCCCAGTCGGGCCGCGACGTTCGGACGTTGTCGGACTTTCCGGCCGAAATCCGCGCTCCACAGGGCACGGTCAGCGGTGTTTCAGGTTTTCAGTTTCGCATCGCGTCCGATGCCATTCACGATCCCGGCGCGCGCGCCGACTGCCTCGTGGCATTCAATGCGGCCGCCTACACGAAGTATGCGAGCCAGCTCAAGCCAGGTGGCTTACTACTCGTGGCCTCAGAGGGATTTGACGCGCGAAGCCTTGCGCTCGCGAAACTCGCCTCCGACTCTGACCTGTTGTCGGCGGCCCGTGAGCAATTCAGGGTGCTCGAGGTTCCGGTTAAAGACCTAACCCTTGGCGCATTAGCAGAGGTTTCGCTGGGCCAACGCGACAAAATGCGTGCGCGCAACATGCTGGTGCTCGGAATCCTCACCTGGATGTACAGTATGCCGGCTGAAGTGGTTGAAACCGAACTCCTCGCTTTGTTTCGCGGAGACGAGACCAATATTTTGGCCTACAAGGCGGGCCTCAACTTTGCAGAGACCCTTGAGGTTCAGGACTACCGCGTAGAACTGGAGCATCAGGGAGTCGAGCGCGGAACCTACAAGACCATCAACGGTTCGCACGCCGTGGCTCTTGGACTTGCGGCAGCGGCCCACCAGCTTGGGAGGCCGATGCTCTATTCGAGCTACCCGATCACGCCGGCTTCAGATATTTTGCACGAGTTGGCCAAACTTCAGCCCGAGCACGTGACCGTCTTTCAGGCCGAGGACGAGATCGCCGCGGTAACCTCTGCCTTGGGCGCTTCATTTGCGGGCGGATTGGGCGTGACGGCATCCTCGGGCCCGGGATTGAGCCTCAAAGCTGAAGGTCTAGGCTTGGCGGTGATGACCGAATTGCCTCTGGTGCTCATTGACGTGCAGCGCGGCGGACCATCGACCGGATTACCTACCAAGACCGAGCAGAGTGACCTAACCCAGGCGCTTCACGGTCGGCATGGGGAGGCTCCGCTGCCTGTGTTGGCTGCGCGCAGTGCCGCCGACGCGTTTGATACGACGCTTCTCGCGGTGAAGATCGCGGTGGAGTGCATGACGCCGGTCATCGTGCTGTCGGACGCTTACATTGCCGGAAGCGCTCAGCCCTGGCGAATTCCTGATATCGGCGAGCTGCCGAGCATTACACCGCCCCGCGGTTCCGCTGGTGAAGACCCCTATGCCCGCGACGCCCACGGCGTGCGCCCCTGGGTGACCCCCGGAACCCCCGGCGGAGCCCACCGCATCGGCGGGCTTGAAGGCGAAGTCGGGACGGGGCGCATCAGCTATGAACCCGCCAACCACCAAGCGATGGTCACGGCCCGAGCCGCCAAAGTAGATGCCGCAGCTCGCCTGTACGGACCCCTCGAGGTCGTCCAGCGATGCCCAGAAGCCGACACCTTGGTTCTAGCATGGGGCTCGACCTACGGGGCTGTGCGCAGCGACGTGGAACGCCGTGCCGCAGCGGGGCAGAACGTGGACTACATCCACCTACGCCACCTGCATCCCCTTCACCCGGACCTCAAGGCAACCGCCGACCGCTACCGCCGTGTGGTAGTGGTTGAAATGAACGAAGGCCAGCTCGCACACCACCTGCAGGGTCTTTGGGCGCGCCGCGTGGAATCCGTGTGCAAAACCACCGGACAGCCGTTTACCACTGAAGAACTCGCTGAGCTATGGAACTGACCGCCAAAGACTTTCAAAGTGCTGAAGAAGTTCGCTGGTGCCCCGGTTGCGGCGACTACAGCATTCTGAAGCAGTTCACCGAGGTGCTTGCGAGCACGGGGTCTGATCCCGACCGCACCGTCGTGGTGAGCGGAATCGGCTGCAGCAGCCGCTTGCCCTACTACGTCGACAGCTACGGAATCCACTCGCTGCACGGCCGCGCCCCCGCGGTGGCCACCGGAATCAAGTTGGCGAACCCCGACCTCGACGTCTGGATTATTACCGGCGATGGCGATGCGCTGAGCATTGGAGGCAACCACCTCATTCACGCCCTTCGCCGCAACCTCAACGTGCCCATCTTGCTGTTTAACAACGAGATTTACGGGCTGACCAAGGGTCAGTTTTCGCCCACGAGCAAAGAGGGTCAGGTCACCAAGTCGACCCCCCGTGGAAGCGTCGACCATCCACTGAATCCGCTTACACTGGCACTTGGAGCCGGTGCGACCTGGGTAGCCCGAAGTATGGACCGCAATCCAGCCCACCTTCGCGACCAGCTCGCCAAGAGCCAGGCCCACCAAGGTTCTGCGCTGCTCGAAATCTACCAAAACTGCAACGTCTTTCACGACGGTGCGTTTGAGGTTTGGACCGACAAATCCACGCAGGCGCTGCATTCTGTATTTCTTGAGGCGGGCAAACCCATTGCCTGGGGCGGAATCGAGCCCACCCACGCCCTCGCGTGGAACGGAGGTCGGCCCGAAATCCGTGAGCTCGGATCCGAATTCAGCCTCGCGGACGCTTGGGTGCACGACCCCTCAGATCGTCTTAAAGCCTTTGCCCTCGCTGCACTTGAAGGCCCGCTGCGCCCCTTTGGAGTGCTCTATGCCGCCGAACGTCCGGTCTTTGCGGCGAGCCATCAAGCCGGGACCCGCCCGCTTCACGATGTACTGCATTCCGGCCGCACCTGGACGGTAGAATAGTCGGCCGCTGCCGTAGGTTTGCAGACCAAATACTACGAACGAACACACATTCCGCATGGGACGCGCATTTGAATACCGCAAGGCTCGCAAAATGAAGCGTTGGTCCTCGATGGCCAAGGTTTTTACCCGCATCAGCAAAGACATCATCATGGCCGTCAAAGAGAGTGGCCCCAACCCTGAGGCCAACTCGCGCCTCAAGGCCTTGATACAGAATGCCCGCGACGCCAACATGCCCAAGGACAATGTCGAGCGCGCCATCAAGCGAGCTACGAGCAAGGATCAAGCGGACTACAAGGAGATGGTCTACGAAGGCTACGCTCCGCACGGAATCGCCATTCTCGTCGAAACTGCCACCGACAATGCGACCCGCACCGTCGGCAACGTCCGCTCGTACTTCAACAAGTACAACGGAAGCCTCGGCACCAGCGGTTCCGTCGAGTTTATGTTTGAGCGCAAGTGCAACTTCAAAATTCCCAAAGGCACGATCAACCTTGAGGAGTTTGAGTTTGAAATGATCGACTTCGGCGTCGAAGAGCTCTTTATCGAGCACGACGAGGACAAGAACCTCGACACCATCTTCATGTACGCCCCGTTCAGCGAGTACGGTGCCATCACCAAGGCCCTCGAAGAGCGCGGACTCGAAATCTTGACCTCTGGGTTTGAACGCATCCCGATGGACACCAAGACCGTGACTCCCGAGCAGCAAGCTGATGTTGAAAAGCTCCTCGAGCGCATCGAAGAGGACGAAGACGTTCAGGCGGTCTACCACACGATGGCAGGTTAACCATTTAATGGTGACTGCGGTCACGCGCAGATTTGTGCAGGTGGCGGAATTTTGCCTCACGTAAAAAATCAAGCTATGACCATTAACGAAGCCATTAACCATCCCAGTGTGACGATTATCGACGTGCGCAGCGAAGGCGAATTCGCCGGCGGCCACGTGAGCGGATCGGTAAACATTCCACTTCAAACGGTTCCAGACGAGGTTGAAGCCATCAAGGCAATGCCGCGTCCCATCGTTCTTTGCTGTGCTTCGGGCAACCGCAGCGGCCAGGCCCTCATGTACCTTCAAACCCAAGGCCTCGACGGCCTCTACAACGGCGGCGGTTGGGGACAAGTCCAAATTCACAAAATGTAATTGAGGCCATGTTTGGATTTCTAAACAAACTGTTTGCTCCGGCCGAGGACCCCAAAATATGGGTGGCCCGTGGAGCCAAAATTATTGACGTGCGGAGCCCCGGGGAATTTGCCTCAGGCCACGCATCCGGGGCTGTGAATATTCCGCTGGATCAGTTTGCGACCCAGGTTCCGAAAAAATTCAAGGACACCAACCAAGAATTTGTACTTTGCTGTGCCTCGGGCAACCGCTCGGGAATGGCCAAATCGATTATGGAACAGAAAGGATTCACTCGCGTACTCAACGGCGGACCATGGACGCGCCTTCGCGCATTGATTGTCGGACTGCTGGTATTCGCGTCATCGGGAATCATGTCAGCCCAAAACCTTGACGTGGCGAGCTTTGAGCGCGAGTCCAAAAAGGGAATCGTAGTAGACATTCGCACCCCAGCCGAAGTGGCGGACGGAATGATCGCCGGAGCAAAGCACATCGACTTCTATGATGCAGCCTTCATGACCAAGATGGCAGCGCTCGGCAAAGACAAGCCCATTTATATGTACTGTCGATCGGGTGGTCGCAGCGGTCAGGCTATTTCGAAACTGAAGGCGGCTGGTTTTACCAAGGTATACCACCTTCAAGGCGGAATGGGAGCCTGGATGGCTGCCCGCAAACCGGTGGTCAAGAAATGAACGCGAAGTTCAACGAACTCGTTGGTGGGGACGACCCCGTCCTCGTAGATTTTTTTGCAGAATGGTGCGGGCCGTGCAAGAGCATGGCTCCCATTCTGGTGGAACTGCACCGACTTATGGAGGGGCGCCTTCGCATCATCAAAATTGATATAGACCGCAATCCTTCGGTGGCTCAGACCTACCGAATTCAGGGTGTGCCCACGTTGGCACTCTTTCGCAATGGAGAGGTGGTGTGGCGCCAGTCGGGCGTAGTTCCGGCAGCCGCGCTTCAGCGGACGCTCGAGCCCTTCTTGAATCGCTGATTCGGCGCCTGAACGGCAAATGCCGTCGGGTAGCGAGCCCGCCACTTGCGTAGGGCGTATTCGGCCTCGAGTCGGCTGCCGTAGATGCCCACAAATACTTTGAATTGGGGCTCGTCAAAGTGAAGTACTACTGGAACCTGGGCTCCCACTGAGTCGGTGAG
>CAIJMB010000141.1 GCA_903821715.1 uncultured Flavobacteriales bacterium | reverse complement strand
GGGGTCACCGACTACCGGGCCTGCGCCACCTCGGCGATGCGAGAGGCCAAGAATTCCGCGCGATGGATACGCCGCGTGCGCCGGGCTACTGACATCGGAATTGAGATTATCGACGGCGAAGAGGAGGCCAAGCTCGTCTTTCATGCCAAGCTTTTTGACCGCATTCACCCCGAGGAGCCCAACCTCTGCTTCGTCGACGTGGGCGGGGGCTCGACCGAGCTCACTTTCTTTCGCGACGGGCAGGCGCTGGCTTCGCGGTCTTTTCCGCTCGGAACCGTGCGCCTTCTCAGCGAAGCCGACAGCGAGGCGGTCTGGGAAGACCTGCGCACCTGGCTCGAGTCCGAGGTCGCGCAACTCGACGGCCCCGTAGCTTTGGTGGGTGCGGGCGGAAACATCAACAAAGCCCACAAAATCAGCGGACGCCCGGTCGAAGAACCCCTCAGCAAGCAGTACTTGGACCGGTTCAGCAAGCAGCTCGAGGCCATGACGCCCGACGAGCGCGTGCTGCAGCTCGGCCTCAACCTCGACCGGGCTGACGTCATTGTTCCGGCCTTGCGCATCTACCGCCGCGTGCTGCGCTGGACCCACGCGACCTGGGTTTATGTGCCCAAAATCGGAGTTTCCGACGGAATTGTGCGCGAACTGTACCACCGTAAACACCGCGCCCAATGGGAGCAACGCCTCGAGTCCTAGTTCTTCTGATCGCCGCACTCGCGGCGTCCTGTGGCATCAAACCGGCGGCGCCAGCGCCTGCCAAGCCCACGCTGGTCACCTTAACCACCGCTGAGGCCCTCGACGCCTCAGACACCGTGTGGATTACTGGCTACAACCCCGAGCTCGGCGGCTGGAACGGCCGCGGAATCCCCATGAAGCGCACCGCGAGCCACGAATGGCAGGCCCAGTTCACGACCCGCGACAGCGTCATGGCGTTTAAGTTCACCCTCGGATCCTGGGCCAAAGAGGCCCGATTGGCTTCGGGAGTTCCGTTTCGCGACGTCGCGGGCTACCGCGGAATGGATACCGCTTTTCACGCCCTGTCGTTCAGCGCGCCTCAGCGGGTCAACGACGGCCAGGTCACGGGCGTGCTCACTGAGCTCCTGACTCCGCCCGACCCCAAAGGACGCTTTCCGCAGCGCCCCATGTGGGTGTGGACGTCTGCGCCCCTGCAGCCCGAACAGAAGTACGACTTGCTCTTGATGTCGGACGGCCAAAACTGCTTTGATCCGGCCCAGACCAGCTTTGGGGTTGACTGGGCGGTCGACGAGGCCCTGACCCAGCTCGAGTCCGAGGGCGCGATTCCGCCCACCCTCGCCGTAGGGCTAAAGTGCTCGTTTGAGCCCGACAACCAGCGCCGCAAAGAATACGGTCCGGGCGAGGTCGGCGACGCCTACGCAGAGTACTTGACGCAGACAGTGCTGCCGTGGATCCAATCCCAATACCGCCTTACCGACCGCCGATACTTTGCGGGTTCGTCGATGGGCGGAATTTTAGGCTTTCGCCTGATGCACAGCTATCCGGAGCTTTGGAGCGGAATCGTTTCGTTTTCTCCGGCCATCTTCATTGAGACTGGCGGCGGACTCGTGGTCGACGGGCTCACCCCGTGGAAGGCCAAAAACTACGTTTGGCCCCAGGGCAAGCGCGCCTACTTCTACAACGGCGGAGTGGGCCTCGACGCGGCCCTACAGCCCGGAATCGACCGAATGCTCGAACAGCTAAAGGCCAACGGCCTAAAGCTCGGCACCGACTACCAATGGAAGCTCGACGCCAAGGCCAACCACGACGAAATGGCGTGGCGCCAGCACTTTCCTGAAGCGTACCGGTGGGTAACTAGTCACTAGCAACTAGTAACTCGTTTCTGGTTTCTGGCTTTGCGCGGCTTGGCACAGCAACGAGAAACAAGTAACGAGAAGCTGTTTAGCTGCGCACGTAGTTGAGCGGGCACACCTCGCCGCGCTCTTCGAAGTACTGCCATGCGTCGATTTCGCGAAGGATGTCGTCGACGTGGCGCATTACCGTAAAGAAGTTTACCGACTGGTAGCGCACGATGCCTTGGCGGTCGATCAAGAAGGTTCCGCGTAGGGCGATGCGGTCGCCCTCGGCGTGCAGCTGGCCGTCTTCGTCGTAGGCCCATTCGCCGTTGAGCACATGGTAGTTGTGGCTCACGGTCTTGTTGAGGTCTGCAAGGATGGGGTAGGTGATGCCTTTGATTCCGCCCTCTGATTTGTCGAGGTTGAGCCAAGCCTTGTGCGAAGCGTCGCTGTCGGTCGAGCAGGCGATGACCTGAACATTGCGCTTCTCGAACTCGGCCAGGTTGGCCTGAAACTCGTGCATTTCGATGGGGCACACGGCGCTAAAGTCTTTGGGGTAGAAAAACAGCAGGACGTACTTCTGGCCTTCGAACTGGGCGAGGCTGTAGTCTTTGACGATTTCGCCGCCGTTGACTACGGCAGTTAGGCTGAATTCTGGGGCTTTTTTACCAACGAGTAGCGACATGATGTGCAGATTTTAATGATGACTCAAAGGTAACCCTTGGGGCGCGCTCGTTGTTCGGTCAACCAGC
>CAIJMB010000140.1 GCA_903821715.1 uncultured Flavobacteriales bacterium | reverse complement strand
GACAAGGGCGGCAATGACTTTAAAATTAAATACTTCGGAAAAAGCAGCAACCTCCACCGCATTTGGGACAGCGAACTCATTGATGGACAGCAGCTTTCGTACACCGAATACAGCCAGCACCTATTGCGCACGACTCCACAAGACCGCGTGAAGCAGTACCAAGGCGGAACCTACCTGGGGTGGGCCAATGAATCCAAAGCGCTCCGTATGGCTGGAATTTATCCGCCCGAAGGAGTCGAAAACCTAAGCTACAACTACGGGTACGAGAACTATGCACGTCTCGAAGAACGACTTGTGCAGGCCGGCGTCCGACTTGCCATGGTCTTGAACCGGATCTACGGATGCTAAACCGCAAGAGCGTCTACGCCCTGCACGCCCTGCACCGCATGGCGCTGGAGTCTGGTGAACGCTTTTCAACAGCCCGACTGGCCGAACTTACGCACAGTCCTCGCCGATTTCTCGAGCAAATCCTTAGAGAGCTCCGCGAGGCCGAACTGCTTCATTCCGAACCCGGACGCAACGGGGGCTACCAGCTTGCCTTGCCCGCGGATCAAATCTCCCTTGCGGACATCCTTCGTGTGGTTGAGGGGCCAATTGCCCTACTCCCCTGCGCCTCGCATCGGTTCTACGAGCCCTGCTCTGAATGCCCGAACCCCACCGCCTGTGCGGTTCAAGACGCACTCGTCCAAGTCCGAAACGAGACGGTGCATGCCCTCAAAGCCATCAGCCTTGCTGATCTCGTTGCTCGTGAACACGAACTCGGTTCTGACGTTCGCAGCATCCTTCGACCCACACCCTACCTTCGCACCCTATGATGACCCGAGAAATTCCGCCCATTTACGAGAACATTTTAGAAACCATCGGACGCACGCCTATGGTGCGCCTAAATGCCTTGGCCAAGGACATTCCGGGCGAAGTCTATGCAAAGGTTGAGTACTTCAATCCCGGCCACTCGACCAAGGACCGCATGGCCCTCAAAATGGTTGAAGACGCCGAGCGCGACGGCCGCCTTAAGCCGGGCGGAACCATCATCGAGTGCACCTCAGGCAACACCGGAATGGGCCTCGCATTAGCCGCCGTCATCAAAGGATACCGACTCATTTGTACGATGAGCGACAAGCAGTCCAAAGAAAAAATGGACGTGCTGCGCGCCCTCGGAGCTGAAATCCACGTCTGCCCGACCAACGTGGCGCCGGACCATCCCGATTCGTACTACTCGGTGGCGCGCCGGCTGAACTCCGAAATCGCCAACAGCTTTTTCCCCAACCAGTACGACAACCTGAGCAACCGCCAGGCGCACTACGAGTCTACCGGTCCTGAAATCTGGGAACAAACCAAGGGGCGCATCACCCACTTTGTCGTGGGCGTCGGAACCGGCGGAACCATTTCAGGGGTCGCCCAGTACCTCAAAGAAAAGAACCCCGACATCCAAATTTGGGGCATCGATACCTACGGTTCCGTGTTTAAAAAGTACCACGAAACCGGCGAATTCGACACCCAAGAAATCTACGGCTATATCACCGAGGGTATTGGCGAAGACATTCTGCCAAAGAACGTCGACTTTAGCCTCATTGACCGCTTTGAAAAGGTCACCGACCGGGACGGCGCCTTGGCAGCACGCGAACTCGCGCGCCGCGAGGGTATGCTGCTCGGCTATTCGTGCGGCTCAGCCTTTCAAGGGCTGCGGCAGCTCAAGCACTTGCTTCCCGCCGATGCCGTCACCGTCGTCCTCTTTCACGACCACGGTAGCCGCTACGTCGGCAAAATCTACAACGACGACTGGATGCGCGAGCGCGGATTCCTTCGCGAAGAGTGGAAGACGCTCGGCGAGGCCGTTCAAGGTCGCGCGGCTCGGCCATTGGTCACCATCTTCCCTGAAGAGCCGATCAACAACGCAATCGTTCAGTTCAAGCGATTCGGAATCAGCCAACTGCCCGTGCACGACGGAAGCTCGTACGTCGGTAGCCTTACCGAGTCGCACGTGATTACGGCCCTTACCTCTGGCGACGGCGGAATCGAGCAACTGGTGCGTACCGTGATGGGCAAACCATTCCCAGTGCTGCCCGCTACCTCTTCCCTACTCGACGGCGTCCACGCCATGGGTGAAGCATTTAATGCCCTGATTGTTCAGGCTGCTGATGGCGACCACATTGTGAGCAAGCACGACTTGCTGGCGCAGTTAGCCTAATTGGCAAGATTGGCGAGGTTAGCCATTAGCAAGGTTGGCGAGGTTAGCTCGTTGGCCATTAGCGAGATTGGCCATTAGCAAGGTTGGCCTTTAGCAAGGTTGGCGAGGTTAGCTCGTTGGCTGGCGACAAGGTTCGCTGAGATTGGCTCGTTGGCTGGTTGTTAGTAACTAGTTGCTTTTAGCGAGGTGAACTGGAATTTGCACCCAACGAAAAAAACTAGAAACCAGTAGCTAGAAGCCAGCAGCTAGTAGCCAATAGCCAGCAGCCAAAGACTATTTAGCCAATTCAGATTTTTTTACTAATTTTGCAGCCCTAATCTTAACAACTGGGTTTAGGACCCTTCTAAAACGTTAACTCACTATGGCAACACGCATTCGCCTTCAACGTCACGGCCGCAAAGGTCGCCCCATCTTTACCATCGTAGTAGCTGACAGCCGCGCCAAGCGCGACGGTAAGTTCATCGAGGACTTGGGCCAGTACAACCCCAATACCAATCCCGCCACCATCGACCTCAACTTCGAGCGCGCGCTCGAGTGGATGATGAGCGGCGCCGAGCCAAGCAATACTGCCCGTGCGATTCTTTCGTACAAGGGTGTTCTGATGAAGAAGCACCTTCTCGAAGGTGTAAAGAAAGGTGCTTTGACTGCCGAGCAAGTTGAGGAGCGCTTCACAAAGTGGTTGAACGACAAGCAGTCGCTTGTGGACACCAAAATCACCAACTTGACAAGTTCTGCAGAGAAGGCTAAGGCCGATCGCTTGAAGGCTGAATCAGATGCCAATGCTAAGAAGGCTGAGGCCGTTGCAGCAAAGTATGCTGTTGTTGAAGAGGCTCCCGTAGCTGAAGAAGTCGCTGAAGAGGCTCCTGCCGTTGAAGCTGCAGCTGAAGAGGCTCCCGCCGTTGAGGCTGCCGCTGAGGAGGCTCCTGCTGCATAAGCCGCTACCGAAGAGGCTCCCGCAGCCGACGCAGAATAATTTAGACGACCGTGGAGGGCTACTTCCAGGTCGGATACGTGCGAAAAAAGCACGGTTTTAAAGGAGACGTGGTGGTTCGGCTTACGGCTGATGACCCCACACCATATCAGGGCCTTGACGCGTACTTTGTTGAAGAGCGCGGCAAGGCCCTTCCCTTTTTTGTGGCGAATTCACGATTGGTTAAAGCAGACGAAGCCATTGTGCGCTTCGAAGGCGTCGATGGCGAGCCTGAGGCCCAAGCAATGGTGGGGCGCGGACTTTGGCTACCCGAATCATTGCTTCCGGAATTGAATGACGACCAGTTTTACTACCATGAGCTACCTGGGTTCCGCGTGGTCAATACAGGCGTAGACTCTGAAATGAGTTTAGTTCAGGTCGTAGAATACCCCGCTCAGGACCTTTTTGAAATCAAGGTAGGCGGACGCGAACAGCACGTCCTTATTCCAGTCATCGACCCATTCATAGAACGAGTGGACAAACCCGGACGCACGATCTACCTCTGCGCCCCCGAAGAACTTTATAGCCTCTGAATCCGCTCGTCGAACCGTATTCCGCGCGAACCCAGTTCGCTCAGAATGGGTTCATAAAGTGAGGCTACATTGGGCATGAGCACTCCGCGTTCGGGAATCAGTTCCAAGGCCACCAAGCGTGTAGCCATGGCTACAGGCCAACCCACGGTATACGACATTGCAGTTACGTCCGCCGAACGGCCTTTGGCTACAAGCGAAGACTGAATTCTAAATTGTTCACCAGCAAGCTCGTACTCGATGCGGTGGATCATGGCGAGCATGTCGGTATCCGCGTCGGTCATCGTCCACTTCTTCATCAAAATGTGCTGCAGCACTTGGGCGGGCGATCCTTCGCTCAGACCGACGAGCTCGTCGGTGAATAGGTCAAGCCATTCGAACTTTTCCATGAGGTCGGAATCTGAACTGATGTTCATGTAGTGCATCAACTTGAGTTCCACACTATCCGAGGCATGGTAGGCTAAAAACGTATTCAAAAAATCTCTGTGCGTCATCTGGTCGACGCGCTCAAGGGGATATGTATCGTCGGTCGCCCCAAGCTTGACGAATACGTCCCACGCGCGGCAAAACCCTGGACGGCGAAGAGTACCTCGGTACATGGTCCTGATTCCGTCCAAACCATAGGCGGACTGGTACTTCAGCGAATCGCGATTGGCGTAGCCTTCAAAGCGTCCGTAACCGGGAATCTCAAGAAATTCGGTTCGGCGAAAGACTTGGTGGTAGGGAATGTGCTTGTACTTGCCCTCTTGCATAAAGTGGACAGCCCCACCCGATCCGGCCATTACGACGTTTCGAGGGTTCCAGGTGAACTTGTAGGCCCAGGGATTAGTGGGGCTCTCGGGGGCAAGGATTCCGCCACAAAAACTCTCATACGACGTCACCTTGGCACCTTCACGCTTGAGGCGGTGAAGGATTTCCATGGTCGACATGTGGTCGATTCCGGGATCCACGCCGCATTCGTTGACGAATACCAAACCTTTGGCACGCGCCTCGGCATCAAGGGCCTGCATTTCAGGACTGATGTAGGAGGCCGTAACTAGGTGCTTCCCTTCACGCACACAACGCTGAGCCACAGGAAGGTGCATCGTCGCAGGCAGCATAGACACTACGATATCGTGCATTTTCACAATTCGATCG
Organism: uncultured Flavobacteriales bacterium; assembly: GCA_903821715.1. Classification (GTDB taxonomy): domain Bacteria; phylum Bacteroidota; class Bacteroidia; order Flavobacteriales; family Schleiferiaceae; genus TMED14. The sequence continues at coordinate 451 of CAIJMB010000140.1, read as the reverse complement.
AGCAGATCCTCATTTCGGAGGTCGCCAGATTCTACAGTGATGTTGGCCAGAGAGGCCGTTTTTCGGGCTAAAGTTTCAGAATCTTGGTCATATACGGTCACATTCCACGCCGAAGCGTCGGGATGGGTAGCCAAGTACTCAATCAGCGGGCCGGCCGACCGGCCAGCTCCTAGGACAGCGATCTTTTTCACAAGGGTCGAATGAGGCTGCAAGGTACCTTAATTTTGCATTAACCCTTGATAATTGACCCCTACATGAGCCTTACCCAACCTAAAGGCGTTTTAAGCATTTCTGGCTTAGAACGCGCGAGCTTTAGCTACCAGCTTGATCCTCAAACACTGACCCAGCTCGCCCTCGACATGGGCCGCGGAACATTGACCGCCAACGGCGTCCTGAATATCCCCACGGGGAAGTTCACCGGACGGTCTCCAGAAGACCGCTTCATCGTGCG
>CAIJMB010000139.1 GCA_903821715.1 uncultured Flavobacteriales bacterium | reverse complement strand
ACCGCGTCGGTGATGATCTTGCGGACGGTAGCCTTCGGCAGCTTGTTCACCACGTGGTTGTTGTAGAGCAAGCACGCAAAGTCGCAGTGCAACCCTTCATCGCGGGAAATCAGCTCGTTCGAAAAGCTCAGGCCCGGCATCAAGCCGCGCTTCTTCAGCCAGAAAATGGAGCAGAAGCTGCCGCTGAAGAAGATGCCCTCCACCGCCGCAAAGGCGATCAACCGCTCTGCAAAGCTGCCGTTCTCGATCCAGTTCAGGGCCCAGTCTGCCTTCTTCTTCACGCAGTCGAGCGTTTCGATGGCGCGGAACAGGCGGTCTTTCTCCACCGAGTCTTTGATGTACGTGTCGATGAGCAGCGAGTAGGTTTCCGAATGGATGTTCTCCATCATGATTTGGAACCCATAAAAGAACTTGGCCTCGGTGTACTGCACTTCGTTCACGAAATTCTCCGCCAGGTTTTCGTTGACGATTCCGTCCGACGCGGCAAAAAAGGCCAAAATGTGCTTGATGAAATACTGCTCCTCCGCGGTGAGTTTGGTTTCCCAATCCACCAAGTCCTGACTCATGTCAATTTCTTCCGCCGTCCAAAAGCTCGCTTCTGACTTCTTGTAGATGTTCCAAATATCGTGGTGTTCAATGGGGAAAAGCACAAATCGGTTGCGGTTGTCGCGCAGTATGGGCTCGTCGTTGTTGGGCGTATGCATATTTGGTAACTTTTTGATAATCAGTACTTTACGTTTTTGCAGGGGGGCAGGCAAGCCTGCAGTCGGTCTTCTGCTCTACAAATCTTGCGAATCAATCGGGGCCCTGCAAGCGGTAGATTTTAACATTCGGGGGTAGTTTTCAACACTCCCACCAAGAGCCCACTGCAGTAAAGCCGCGTGGACGTTGGTATTTGAATTGTGCAAGCCCCTTTCGGACTATTTTGCGAAAAATTAATTCACACCGCGTCCGGCGAATTGTTGATAAACTCACCCACTTCGGACAGCTCCGCGTACCACGTTTCCCCGTAGGCCCGAATCAGGGGCTCCTTGAGGAACTTGTAGATTGGAACTTTCAGGGATTCACCCAGTTGGCACGCCGGAGCGCAGACGCTCCAGCGGTGGTAGTTCAACGCGTCATAAGACCGATAACGGGTTACGCGGATGGGGTATAAATGGCAAGACAACGGTTTCTTAAACGAAACGGCGCCGTCCCGGTGCGCTTGTTCAATGGCGCACAAAGCCGTACCGCGGTCGTCAAAAACTACGTAGGCACACGCGCCGCCGGGAGACACCAACGGAGTTACTTTTTCGCCGTCCACATCCTTCACCCATGCCCCTTCGCGCGCCAGAGCCGCGCGCCCTTCGTCGTTGAGGTACGGATCCACCGCCGCTTGTATGGACTCCAGCACCGCACATTCGTCGTCGGACAACGGAGCACCGCTGTCGCCTTCAATGCAACACGCCCCTTTGCAGGCGGTTAAATCACAGACAAATGCGTTGCTGAAGACAGACTCTGCCACAATGGTTTTTCCCACCTCTACCATAGGTTCAAAGGTAGGAGATGAAGTACCTTTGCGAGGCATTATGGGATTCTCATTCTCGGAAATACTTTCGGCCACCATGGTCTTGTTTGCGGTGATTGACATCGTGGGGAGCATCCCCTTGATCGTCTCCCTCCGCGAGCGGGTGGGCCACATTCAATCGGAAAAAGCGACGGTGGCGTCCGTGGTCATCATGGTGTTGTTTTTGTTCTTCGGCGATGCCTTCCTGCACCTGTTTGGCGTGGACATCCACTCCTTT
>CAIJMB010000138.1 GCA_903821715.1 uncultured Flavobacteriales bacterium | reverse complement strand
GGTGGCAGACGATTCCAATGCGCATCAGAGGTTGTTTTTTTTCACATTACCCTCTTCGTCGTAGTAGGTCGAGCTGACTTGCTCGCCAAACTGGTACTGGATTTCGGCCGCAACGCCACCGAGTTCGTAGTAGAAGGTGGTGGTTCCGTGCTTTTGGTTGTTGCGCCACTCAGCACGTGACTGAATTTGGCCGTCTTGGTAGTAGAGGCGCTCTTCGCCGTGCATTCGGTCGGACTGCCAGTTCTTTGCCCAAATCAAGCGGCCAGCTTGGTCAAACATTTTTTGTTCTCCGGTCTTTTCGCCGTCGTAGTAGTGAGTGATTCCGTTGATTTGACCCGAGGCGTGGTACTCAAAGGTCGGACCGTGCAGCAGGCCGTCGCGGTACGAGGCGATGATGCGGGGCTTACCGGTTCCGAAGTAGGTAACCGCCAAGCTGTCGGTGGAAAAACTTTGTTGGCCAATTTGTGCCTGAGCATAAACCGCAGGCGAAGCCACGAGCAAGAGGCTAGCGCAGAGCGCTTTGCACCACTTCTTGAAGCTGGGTGCGAATGCCCATTTGGGCGAGTTTGTTGACGCTGGCATCGGGATAGACACGGTTGGATAAAAACACCAGAACGATTCCGGAATCGGGGTCGGCCCAGGCAAAGGTACCGGTGAATCCGGTGTGGCCGAAGCTGCGCGGACTCACGCACAGGCAGGTGGGGCCGCTGCCCTCGAGCTGGGGTTTGTCAAAACCGAGTCCGCGGCGGTTCCCCTGGTCGCAGGCGTGGCAGGCGGTAAAGCGCTGAATAGATGCCTTATTGGCGAAGTTTAATCCATTGGCCTGGCCCTCGTTGAGAAAGAGCTGCATCATGCGCGCCACTCCCTCGGCGGTGCCAAAGATTCCGGCGTGGCCCGCGACGCCTCCGAGCAGGGCGGCTCCTTGGTCGTGCACGGTTCCGCGCAACTGCTGGCGGCGAAAGCTGCGGTCATTTTCAGTGGGCGCAATCGGCAGGTCGCGCGATGGATTGTAGGCAAGCGATGCCCCGATGGGCGCAAACCAGTCGTCCTCGAGCTGGCGCTCTATGCTTCGGCCGTCGCGGCGTTCGAGGTAGCGCTGAAAGAGGTAGTAACCAAGGTCGCTGTACAGGTAGGACTTCGGGCCAAGGGGTGCCCGCGCAATCCGCGCAATCAGTGTGTCGTGCATCCAGTCGGCTGCCCAGATTCCGGGCGCCACAGGCAGTCGGTACACCGTGTCTCGCACGGTTCGCAGGTAGCGGTGGTCAAAGCCACCATCTTGGCGGAGCATGGGCTTGTAAAACGGAAGCCACGCCGGAAGCCCCGACTGGTGCGCGAGGACGTCTGCGGCGGTGGCGCGCCCGATGGCGGAACCTTTGAGCTCAGGCAGTAGCTCTTCCATTCGACGCGACGTAAAGCCTCCTTGGACTTCACTTTCAGCGCGCAGGAGCAGCGGAACGCTCGCGAGGATTTTGGTCACCGAGGCCACGTCGTACCATGTCTCAGGAGTTGCGGGGGTGGATCCGTCAGTACTTCCGTAGGCTCGGTTGTGCACGAGGTCCCCATGGCGGGCAACCACAACCTGGCATCCTGGGTAGGCATTGGCGTCGATTCCGCGCTGCACAACGGCCGCGATTTGGGCAGCGAGATCAGGGGCAAATCCAGCTTGCTCAGGGGTTGCTTCTGACCAAAACTTAGGTACCGGAATTCCGCTGACCGGCAGGCTTCCCGGAGCGGCCTGCTGTCCCTTGGCCACGCGTACTGCGAGTTCGCGCGTTTCGGGGGCATTCTCGTAACCCACCCACAGCCCTTCGAGGTCTTCGACGGGTTGACCGCGCAGGCCATAGGGATTGCCAAGGTGCACCACAGATACCTTTCGACCCGCAGCACGGTGGTTGGCGAGTGTGGCCTTCATTTCTTCGGTCCACGCGCCCTTCTTCCAGGCGGTTGACGTCGACGGTCCAAAAATCAGTACCACGCGTTGGTCTGCCGAAGTGGCGGCACGGAGCCCTGCGGGCGGGGTTCCTTCACCCACAAACTCTACGGCATCGCAGGCGGGAGCCGGCTTCACGGCGGTGAACGCCTGGGTGTAGATTTCGCGGCGCAGGGCATCCCATTCGGCGCGCTGGGCGTCGTAGTTGGCGGGCGGAAGCGGCGCAGCACAGTCCCAACGCATTTTCGCGTCGATGATGCGCAGGTAGCGGCGGTGAACCTCAACCGAATCAATGCGTCCGCTTCGCACCGCGGCCTTGAGGGCGATGATGGCGGCACGCGGATTACCCACAAAGAGGAGTACGTCGTGGCCCGCCTCAAAGGCGCGGACTTCGAGTTCACCGGGGGCAAGATCTTGCGCCACCCCCTTCATGTTCAGGGCGTCGGTAAAGCTGAGTCCGTCGTACTTCAGACTGTCGCGCATCCAGTGGGTGACCACGGCCTTGCTCAGCGAGGCCGGGGTTCCGCTGGCGTCAAGCGCCGGAACGTTGACGTGCGCCACCATGACCGAACCGACACCCACGTCAAACGTGGCCGCAAACGGGGCCAGATCAAGGCGACGGAGCTCGTGAAGCGGACGCCCCACCGTGGGCAGGGTGTGGTGACTGTCGGATTCGGTGTCGCCGTGGCCTGGAAAGTGCTTGACGCAGGCCATGACTCCGGCCTGCTCCATTCCGCGAATTTGTGCTTTGGCGAGCAGAGCGACGCGGTGCGGATCGCTACCCAGCGCGCGCTGGCCGATGATGGGGTTACGCGGGTTGGTATTGACGTCGACGACGGGCGAAAAGTTGACGTGTATGCCGAGCATGCGCGATTCGGTGGCCAAAGCGCGGCCGTATCGGCGCGCGAGCCCTGTGTCGCCTGTGGCCCCCAAGGTCAACGGCCACGTGAGGCGCGGCAGACTGTCCAGTCGCATTGCGGCGCCCCATTCTGCATCTTGGGACATCATCAATGGGATGTTCTTTATCGCAACCTTTTGCAACCGCGCAATGGCCGCCCGCTGGCGTTCAGGGCCGCCTTGCATCCAAATGATTCCGCCCACCTCACCGCGGCGCACCATGGCCTCGAGGCGGTCAATTTCGGCCGAGCCCTTGTTGCTGTAGCCCGCCACCATGATGAGCTGACCGAGTTGCTGGTCGAGGTTTTGCGCATGCACTGCGCTGTGCGTCAATGCGCTGCAAAGCAACGCCGTCCAAATACTGCGAGGTGAAATCATTACCCCCAAAGTAGGCCAAAAAATCGCGGTACCTTTGGGGGACTATGGCGTTTTTTTCACTGTTTAAAAATCAGCGCACGCCGCGCGGATACCAACTCCAGCACCGCTACTACGACGAGCGCAAAGAACGCTTAGCACAGCTTGGTTCAGATGCCCCTCAAAGTGCGGAGGCCCGCAAAGAGCGACTTCACCAAGCTTGGTCTGCAAAACGAACCACCGCCCCATCAGGCAGAAGTCAATTCGTTCGAATGGCTGGGATTGCCGTCGGATTGCTCGTACTCGCCTCCTTATTGCTGCGATGAACCGAGTTCCGATTCGCGCGCTACCGGAATCGGTGGCCAACCTCGTGGCTGCTGGCGAAGTCGTACAGCGGCCTTCGTCTGTAGTTAAAGAGCTCGTTGAGAACGCTATTGACGCTGGCGCCACCGAAATTGAGGTAGCACTTAACCAAGCTGGACGGACTCGAATTCAGGTACGCGATAACGGACACGGCATTGACCCTGAAGATTTGCCGTTGGCTTTAGTGCGCCACGCGACGTCAAAGCTTCGGGAGCCCGACGACCTCTTCGCGTTGACCACAATGGGGTTTCGCGGAGAGGCCCTCGCGTCAATGGCCGCCGTGGGCCAGCTCAAACTGCGCTCGCGAACCGCTGACTATGAGGTGGGCATCGAACTTCGCTGTTCGGGCGGCAACCACGAGGGCAGCAGCCCCAGCCCAGGCCCCATCGGCACTACCGTCACGGTCGACAACTTGTTTTTTAACGTGCCTGCCCGGCGCCAGTTTTTAAAGTCGGACACGGTAGAGTTCCGCCACGTACTTGAAACGTTTGATGCCTTGGCCCTCGCCCACCCCGAAGTGCGCATGATCCTAAGGCACAACGGCAGCGACGAGCGCGTCCTCGAGCCCGGAAACGTACGGCAGCGTGCGACCGCGGTGCTCGGACGGCGGAGCAACGAGCAGTTGGTTCCGGTCGAAGAACCCACCGACTTAGTGGTCGTGCATGGATTCGTACTTCGGCCTGAAGCAGCGCGCAAAACCCGCGGCGACCAGTACCTGTTTGTGAACCGCCGCACGGTGCGCAGCCCCTACATCCACCGCGCCGTACTCGAGGCCTTTGAGGGCTTAATTGCGGGCGACCAGCACCCGGCCTACGTCCTCTTTCTCGAACTCGACCCCGAACGCATCGACGTCAACGTACACCCCGCCAAGACTGAGATCAAGTTCGACGACGAGCGTGGGGTATACGCCATGGTGCGCAGCGCCGTGCGCCGCGCCTTGGGAATCCATCAAATTGCGCCCACCCTTGACTTCGAGGTACCTGTGGGCGAACACATCGACTGGAGCACCCGAGTCAAGCCTGAAGCTCCTGGGGTCTACATCAACACGAACTTCAACCCCTTTGCCTCGGAGCCTTCGCGCCCAACTAGCGCCGGAATCCGGGCCAATTTGAACTTTTTTGCGCCGCCCACCGATGCGGAACGCGGAGTTCAGCGCGAACTTGAACTTCCGAGCCACGGCTGGAACGACACGTCCTTTGAGCCCTCAGTGGAGCGGCCCAGTTCCGCCAGACGCGCCCTCAGTGTAGCCGGAATGTATGCCCTTGTGCCCATGCCCGACCAGTTGGTTGTGGTGCACCTTGAGCGCGCCCAACGCCGCATCGACCTCGAGCGCTGGACCGACGGCAGCCCGCGAAACGGGCAAAACTGGCTTTTTCCGCTCGACTGGACGCCACCGCCCGGATTTGCCGACGCATGGAACGACCGACTCGCGACCTGGGGCTTTGCTTGGGAGGTTCGCGATTCCGAATGGATGTGGACCGCTGGACCTGGATTCTGCGCGCCCGAAGCCGCGATTGACTGGCTCGAAGGACTCTCACGGATTGACTCCGAAGACGATGGCGAACTGCGCACCTGGATTAGCCAGTGGCTCAGCGCCCATCCGCGGCGGCAACCGGACGTCCAAGACGTCATGGACCGACTTTTTGCGTGCAGCGACCCCTGGACCGACGACCTTGGTCGGCCCACCGCCCGGTTGCTCAACGCTGACGAACTTGCCCGATTCTTTTAAACTATGTACTACCGCCCCTCTGGCTTCAGCTTTCTTCCGCCCGTTGTTAAAAACTTGCTTATTATTAACGGACTCGCATTTTTTGCCACCATCGTCTTTGGGCGAATGGGATTTGATGTGATTGGTCTGTTTGGCCTGTACCTGCCCACCAGTGACCTCTTTAAGCCCTTTCAGCTCGTCACCCACCTCTTTTTGCACGATACCAGCGGGCTTGGGCACATCCTCGGCAACATGTTCGCGCTGTGGATGTTTGGAACTCCGCTCGAAAACCGCTGGGGCAGTCAGCGCTTTCTGCTCTTCTACTTCGTGACCGGATTTGGTGCGGCCGCCCTGCACCTCGGAGTCAACTACTGGGAGTACGTACAGGCCTTTAACCTGCATGCCGCAACGGGAAGTGGCGAGGCCCTTTACTTCTTGCAGTCACTAGAAATGACGCCCACGGTCGGAGCCTCTGGTGCCGTATTCGGACTACTGCTCGGATTTGGCATGATGTACCCCAACCAGCAGATCTACCTCTACTTTCTCTTGCCGATTAAGGCCAAGTACTTTGTGGCGATCTACGGCCTTTTTGAACTGTTCAACGGAGTCGCCAATTCCGGATCCAGCATTGCCCACTTTGCCCACGTTGGCGGAATGATTTTTGGATTCCTGCTCATCAAGCGCTGGCAGTCCAGCGGAACTCGATTCTAACCCCCTCTGTCCGTGCGCCCCGCCGACCAAATTCGCCTGTGGATTCAGCAGAGCCCGATTCACCGCCTCATCGCGGGGTTGGTGCTCGTCTTTTTGGTTCAGACCGGATTTGAACTCGCCGGATGGGCACTCGGCTGGCCCGCCGAGCACGGAATGCTTCGTTTCTTTGCCCTGCACACGGGCGGAATCCAGCCCCTCACCCAACCCTGGACCCTACTGACCTACGGCGCGCTGCACTACGGTCTGCTGCACCTTGTATTCAACGCGCTCACACTCTACTTCACCGCCTCGCTGCTTGAAACCCTCTGGCCTGCGCAGCGCATCCTAAGACTTTTTGTGGTGGGCGTGTTGGTCGGGGCCCTCGGAGCATGGTTTGCCGGAATCTGGCGTCCCGCCGTGGTCGTGGGCGCCTCTGCCGGAGTCTACGCCGTGTTCACCGCCGCCGCCGTGCGCATGCCCGACTTTAAGGTCCGCCTCTTTTTTATCCTCGAGCTCAAGCTTTGGATCGTGCTGGCCATTCTGCTGGGCATGGACGTCATCGGCCTCTTCTCGCCCGATACCACCGCGAGGGCTGCGCACCTCGCGGGAGCCGCAGCCGGATGGTTCCTAGCAAGCAGACCCCATTTGCTCGATTGGTCGTGGTCAAAGGGGACCGCGAAGCGGTTCCGCACCAAGACCACTAAGCCTAAAAGCCCACTCAGCGTAGTGCGCCCGAACGAGCCCAGCCTCGACCAGCTGCTCGACAAGATTTCAGCCAAAGGCTACGATTCATTGACCGCTCACGAACGCAAAATCCTTGCACGCCACAGCCAAACGAAGTAAGTGGGGCCGCCGTTGGTGGTGGATTCCGCAGCTGCTCGCCCTTCCGGTGACGGGGCTTGCATGGCTAGGTATGGCTACCGACGTCGCGCTGCTCGCCCCTCTGAGCTTAATGCTTCCGTATTTGGTGCTGTACCACGTGATGTGGAGCCTGATGGCCACCGCCCACCTTCACCCTTCGGCGCTTTTGGGCGGAACCTTGCTCGCGCTCCTCTGGACGCCTATGGGGAGTTGGATGCAGGTGCGCACTCCGCCGTCGCAATCTCTTGGCCCTCACCTTAGCGCAGCCTCGTGGAACGTGCACCACTGGCGCAATCGCACCTGGACTGAAGATTCCGCTACCGTTGCGGGCATGACACAGTTCGCGCTGAATCTGGACGTCGAACTCCTCGCGCTACAGGATGTTCGGGGCGGAACTGCCGCAGAAGATCCACTTCGGGCCGCATACCCCTACCGCGTGGCGGCCTACGACCTTGCTCTGTACAGTCGCTACCCCATCGCGCAGTGGGATCGTGTAGACTTTCCGAGCGATTCCGGGCGAATCGGATTTATTTGGGCCGATGTACTACTACCCGAAGGTGACACGCTCCGCGTGGTCAACGTGCACCTCGTGAGTACCGACGTCGACCTGCGCGAAGCGCAGTCCGAACAGGCCAAATCGGGATGGTGGCAGAGTGCCAAGTTGCTGCTTCGCCGCATGGTGCGCCGTGCCGAACCGCGTTCTGTACAGGCCGAGTCACTCGCCGCCTGGTGGGCCGAAAGCCCACGACCCGTGCTCGTTTTGGGTGACTTCAATGACGGACCCACCTCGGCCACCCACCGACGGCTGCGCACCTTGGGCAGTGACAGCTTCATTCAGTGCGGAGCCGGTTGGGGCAGCACGTACCGCGGCCTTCGCCTCGTTCCGTTGCGCATCGATTGGGTCTGGACGAACGGACCATGGACCGCCCTCGAACACCGCGTCGTCAAGCAAACCTGGAGTGACCATAACCCGGTGCGGGTGGCCATTTCCAGCAACTAGTTGCGGGTAGCTAGCTGCTAGTTGCTGGCTTTGCGCACCCTCCGCAAGTCCAATTCATTCATGGGGTGCGGCGGTGGACCAATCCATTCCTTGGGCCAAGCCCTGAGGCTGACGTCGTAAAAGAGCGGAATTAGGGCGGCCTGACGGTGAAGCTCCGCGTCGAGCTGGGCGGCCTGTTGGATGCGCTGGGCGGGGTCGGATTCCGCGCGAAAGTCCGCATAGCCCGTTAAGCCGGTGAATCCGCTGACGTTGGGGCCACCCGATTCGCCGTAGAGCATGAGGTAGTTGCTGGGGTCAGGGTAATCGGCAATCCAGCTCGCTCGGTACAGCCCGAGGCGACCTTGGGCTTTGTCTTCGCGAAAGGTGGCCGACGGCAGCACCTGCACTTCGACCGGCAGGCCGAGTTGCGTCCAGGAACTTTGGAGGAATTCTGCCACATCGCGGTACGAAGCGGTGGTGCTCAGGACGAGCGCCGGGATTCCGGGCTTGGGGCGGCCGTCGGCGGTCAGCAACCCAGCTGCAGTGAGCAGTATCCGGGCGGAATCAGGTCGGTAGGCCCACGGCGTGGTCCAGTCTTCGGCCGGACGGTAGCCGGGCATGCCGGCGGGTAGGATTCCGCCATGAGCGGGAACCCCCAAGCCGTTTTTGAGGTAGCGAATGATTCCGTCGCGGTCCACCGCCCAGTTCAGGGCCCGCCGAACCCGTACGTCGGCGAGGTAGCTCGGATTGCTGAGGCCGTAGCGCACCACGAGAAATTCCGTGTTGAGAAAGGGCGCCGTGCGTTGGGTAAATTGGCTGCGCCACTGGGCCTTAAGGCTGCCGTCGGGGTCGAGCCACTGGTCCTTGTAGCTGGGGTCAATGCCCGTTAAAAAGTCGAGTTCGCCCTGCACAAAGGCCATAAACGCAGACTGGCGGTCGGGCGTAAACGTGATACTCACGGCCTCGAGGTAGGGCAGTTTCTGCCCCTCGGCGTCGCGCTCGGCATAGTTGGGGTGGCGCCTCAGGACCAGCTTTTGGCCGCGCTGCCAGGCTTTGAACTGAAAGGGTCCGGACCCCACGGGGTGCTCACTAAGGTCCGCGCCGTAGCGGGCGATGGCCTGGCGCGGAACCACCGCAGTGTAGGGCACGCTCAGTTTGCTCCACAGCGCCGGATCAGGTGCCGGCAGTGCGAGTACGAGCGAGTCGGGTGTCGCGGCCCAAACGGAATCGAGTGGTTCAAGCAGCCAGGCTCCTGGTGAGGCAGTCTCGGGGCTTTTGAGGCGCTGCAGGCTCGCGGCGACGTCGTGGGCGTCGAGGTGGTGCGTGTGGCCTTTGAAGCAGGGGTCGTCGTGGACGGCAAAGTCGCGGCGGATGCGGATTCCCGCATGCAGGCCATCAGGCGCGGTGCCCCAGGCCTCGGCGAGGAGTCCGCGAAGCTGTCCCGTCGAGTCGGTCTCAAACAACGTGGTGTAGAGCTGGCGGATCACCCAGTTATGGGCCTGATCGCGTGCAAAAGCGGGGTCAAGCGACGAAATTCCGCTGGCCTCGTTGTAGCGAAAGAGCATGCCCTCAGAACTGCTCTTTTCAGACTGGCACTGCAGGGCGAGGAAGGCCACTGCGCCGGCCGCGAGCAGGCGCCCGAGGCGCGGAGAATTCCAAGCAAAACGAAGCATTTCGGGCCAAAGATAGCCGCGAAAATTCGCTATTTTCGCAGGATGCTTCCCACCGGACTTCGCGCTTCGTTTCACACCCTTGGGTGCAAGCTCAATTTTGCCGAAACCAGCACGCTGGCCCGCGATCTGTATGCGGCGGGTTTTGTGCGCACCGACTTTGGTGATGCGGCGGATGTGGCCGTGATCAATACCTGTTCGGTGACCCAAGAGGCGGATAAGGAGACCCGCGGACTCGTGCGTCAAGCGCTCCGCGCCAACCCCGAGTGCTTTGTCGTGATTACCGGATGCTACGCCCAGCTTCGCCCCAGTGAAATCGCCGCCATGGAGGGGGTTGACCTCGTACTCGGAGCCAAAGAAAAACCCTTTTTACGGCAGTTTTTGAGCGACCTGCGCAAGCGGCCCGAGGCTGAAGTCCACGCCTGCGAAATCCACGACGTCGACCAGTACCACGCCGCCTACAGCATGGGCGACCGCACCCGGGCCTTTTTAAAGGTTCAGGACGGATGCGACTACGTGTGCACCTACTGCACGATTCCGATGGCCCGCGGCGTAAGCCGGTCCGCCCCACTCGACCAAGTGGTTTCGCAGGCCCGCGAACTGGCCGCCCAAGGCGTGCTCGAGGTGGTGCTCACGGGTGTCAATGTCGGCGACTACGGCAAGGGCGAGCACGGCAGCAAGCGCCACGACCACACGTTTTTAGAACTGGTTCAGGCCCTTGACCAGGTCGACGGGCTGGACCGACTGCGGATTTCGAGCATCGAACCCAACCTTTTGCGCGACGAAATCATCGACTTTACGGCGCAGAGCGCGCGCTGGGTTCCGCACTTCCATATTCCGCTGCAGAGCGGCAACAACGAGGTCCTGGGCTGGATGAAGCGCCGCTACCGCCGCGAACTCTATGCGGAGCGCGTGGCCCGCATCATCGACCGCATGCCCGACGCGGCTATTGGTGTGGACGTAATTGTCGGCTTTCCGGGCGAAACCGAGGACCACTTTCTCGACACCTACCGGTTTTTGGAGGCGCTTCCCATCGCCTACCTGCACGTGTTCACGTATTCAGAACGACCCGGAACCGAGGCCATTCACCTCGAAGGCTTCGTACAGCAGACCGAGCGAAAGGCGCGCAACCGCCGCCTGCGCCTGCTGAGCGCCATCAAGCAGCGCGAATTCTACCAACGCCACTTGGGCACGGTGCGGCGTGTCGTGTGGGAGCATTCCGAGCGCGACGGACGCATGCTGGGCTACACCGACAACTACGTGCGGGTTGAGGCCGACTACGATGCGTTGCTGGCCGGAACCCGCGCCTGGGTCGAACTCACCGAACTCACTGCGCGCGAGACGGTGGCCACTCGGCCGGCTAAGGATCCCGCCCAAACCTCGGCCGTATGAACACGTTAGGGTACACCGAAGCCGTGCGCGCCGTAGGCGACTGGATCCGCAGCGAACGCCG